>MHEF01000034.1:181-7550 GCA_001805125.1 Nitrospirae bacterium RBG_13_39_12 | reverse complement strand
ATAGTACAGTAAAGTTTTTTGACCAGACAGGTACAAATTCATTTGCAGACGGGGATGAAACATATGATGGTGTGTGTGAGGTGTGCCATACACAGACAACCCATTATAGGAATGATGGTACAGGAGATGACCCGCGCCATATGAATGTTGGTAATGCAGATGGGAAAAATTGTAGTTCCTGCCATACCCATGTAGACGGTTTTAAACCAAACTGTAATGCGTGTCACGGTTACCCGCCACCAGCTCTTGCATCAATACCTCTTCCAACAGGTTCCGCGACTGCAGGTGCCCACGTGATACACGCAACTACAAAGGGCTATCAGTGTTCTATATGCCATTTTAACAGTGCAGGTTCAGGTGCTACCCATAACAATAATATAATCACCCTTGGATTTGTCAGCCTTCTTGGAGCATACACAGGCGGCAGCTATGACGGCCAGACATCAGCAAACTATCAAAGCAGTGACGCAGGGACAACAGTCTCAAAAACAGGGCTAAAGAAATGCAGCAATATCTATTGTCATGGCGGGACTATGGCACCAAATGGAGGGACAGCCAGTGCCGTATGGGATACCCCATCGAGCGCAGCCTGCGGTACATGTCATGGTGCATCAACAGGGTCACCTCCCACAAGGGGAAGCCATTCAAAGCATGCTGGTTCTGCAGGTGGCGGCAGACAACTCGATTGCACGGTATGTCATACTGGGTATACGTCAGCGCATATAAATGGAAGTTTTAACTGGGCTTATGATACAACAACGTACACATGGCTTTCAGGTGCGTTATACAGAGGCACTGCAAGTGGCTCGGCAACACCTGTGCCGAGTGTAAGTTATGGGCAATGCACAAACCTTTACTGCCATAGTAATGTCCAGGGAGCTAACGGCGTTGGAGCACCTACATTTTATGCTACACCAGCATGGGGAGGCACTGTTAGCTGTGGAAACTGCCATGCTTCAACAATGACCACAGGAAGCCATACAAAACATACTTTTGCTCCTTATTTATATGCTTGCACTATATGCCACACATCTCAAACAGCAATAACCCATAGCGACCACTATATAAATTTTGTCATTACTTATTCCCATGGTGCTTCAAGTACCCCTGGAAATGGTTACGGCACATGTTCAAACATCTCCTGTCACAGCGACGGCACGTATATATGGACAGGCGGTACTCCGTCAGGCACAACCCCTCAATGGGGTTCAGGTTCATTAAGCTGCAACGGTTGCCATGGCAATACCACATACACAGATTACAGGAAAGGCACTCCCCTTTATGTATCAGGCTCGCCTAAACCGAATGCCCATCCACTTCATACTGATGCAAGGACAACGCCTTCAGGCGAACCACAGTGTAACAATTGTCATAAATCAGTAACGAATTCAAATACTGCAATAGACGGAAGTACACCTTCTAACCATACAAATGGCGCTTATAATGTTGTTGCCGGGAATACCTACAAAGACGGTGACAATGTTGGTGGATCTGCTGTATCCGTAACAACAACTTATAGCTATAGCGGGACTCCTAACACAAGCACATGTTCCAATGTTTCATGCCATCCAACCGGGATAGCAGGCACAAAGGCAGCAAGCACAACAAAATGGAGTAATGCATATAGCTGTACAGACTGCCATAAAATCGATATGAACAACACATCAAGTTATCATCATGTTATGGATGCAACCGCCCTTACTGACAGGACATATCCAACACTCCATGGTGCTGGCGCAATACGCAAATGCACAATGTGCCATGTTGACCATGACATCTTCAGCCCGATGCTTAATTCAAACAGCACAGGAAGATCATACAATCTGAGGACTACCATCGGCACAACGCCAACAAAGACAAGTGGATTTACTAATAGTGACTATGTCACTGGTGGTGGTATCTGCATAAGCTGCCATGGGAATAGTTTGTGCCTTACATGTCACACAGGTGGTATGCTTAAAAATACTACAGCACAGAAAAATGACGGTACTACCGTTGCAATGATAGTAACAGATACCCAATATTCGACGTCTGCTCATAAATATAATGTTGCCTCAACAATGGCAAATGGTGGAAGCACATTTAATTCAAACTGTTCTAAGTGTCACAATGCAAAGAATAATGAGACAACGACATTCCAGGGTTCAACAAACAAGTTTGGCACACACGACGATACAGCGAGAAGACTGGTTACCGCTCTCGGTGGTACGCTTGTGGAAAATTATGAAGAAGCATTCTGTTATAGATGTCATAGCAAGGCAGCAGATGCAATCGGTGGTACGAAAAAGTCCGCAGATGCTAATGACTGGTATGGTGCTGTTACAACTATGAGTGCGCCGTCAACGAGTATTTATCAGGTATTTCAGAAGACAAACAAGCACAATGTGGCAGGTTATAGTGGTTTACATAAACCTTCTCCGACGGATGAGACAAGGACATATCTATCTGCAAACAAACATGTAGAGTGTAATGATTGTCATAATCCACACGCTGCAAAGGCAGGCGCTAATGTAGGAACTCGGACCAACCTTGCATCCAATGCATCCCAGGGTGCACGCGGTGTTAATCCAACATGGGGCAGTACAAATTGGTCAGTGCCAACTGCATTTTCAGAGGGTTTTATCATTTCTACTGATGCAACTTTCAAGTATGAATGGCAGATATGCTTCAGGTGCCATAGCTCATATAATCAATCTCTCACTACATGGAATGCGAACTGGACTGATATCGGGATGGAATTCAATATAAATAACGCTTCATACCATTCAGTAGTCCAGCTCAATCCTAACAGGGATACATTGGCATATGGCATAACTGGCGGCAGCACATATGCTGGACCTTTATTTGTTCCACCATGGACAAAAGACTCATTGATGATGTGCAGTGACTGCCATACAAATGATGCTGGCAGACCCTATGGCCCGCACGGCTCTGATACAAGCTCTGATAAAACATCTACTTATAACACGCAAGCTATCTTGGTCGCTAAATACGATGGATTAACCGGTTCGGATGGCACATGGGGGGACCTCTGCTTTAAATGCCACGATTTTCAAGTTTATGGATACTCCGATTATAATTATAACAGCTTATCCCTGGCCGCTGCAACAGGATTTTCATCGTGGTCAACGACTTCACCTTATCAAGGATACAATTGGCACGTTTATCATGTGAAAAATCTGCAGTATCCAGTTTCATGTACAGCCTGCCATTTAGCAAGGCCGCATGGAGGGCAGGGAAAAGCACTTCTGCTCTGGCCCACTGGTCCTAGCAGTATTGTATCTGCACCCTATAGAGGCGCAACTAGAGACTCAATGAGCAATAGTGGCACTGTTTATGATTATAATAGCAGCAATGCCTGGTATGCTTATATCAAAACTTGGCGTGCAAGCGGTCAATGGGTTAAGACCGATTGTGACTATATATCAGGAACTGGGGTAGTCAAACCCACCTGGCATTAAAATGTAGAAGGTATTTTCTATCGGATATTTCCAAGACAACATATGTATGATATAAGAGATAACAGTAAAAACAATACCCATAGAGATATGTGAACCACTTGGCAAAATTTATAAATCTCCTAAAGTCTTTAAAATTATCTTTAGCACTCCTGATAATCATCATACCAATAATTGCAGCAGGCAACCTGATACCCCAGAAAGGAAGGGTATCTCCTGCTGAAATCTTTGAGTGGCAGGGCAGGTATCCATCTCTTTCAAGGCTCGTCTCTTTTACAGGGTTTGACCATGTATATACCACATGGTGGTTTCTGCTTATATTCACGGTTCTTTTTTTCAACATGGGTATAATCACATGGGGGCTTATCGGAAGGACAAGAAGGAAGGCAAAGGGACTCCACAGATTCTCAGGAGAGGCATCTGCATATTATTCCTTGGGGAATTTTTCTTATAAAAAAGAGGCAGTAAATTCCTTTGAGAAAATCCTGAATCAAAGGCGATATAACATTATCAAGGTGGGCGGTGAGGTGTATGCAAGGAAGGGCTGGTTTGGAATATGGGGTGGGACAATCCTCCACGTGGGACTGATTATAATACTCTTTGGTGCTGTTATCAGCGGACTTACCAGGTTTAACGGGTATACGGAGATTGGTGTAGGGCAGGGCTTTGATGAGAAAAAAGAATCCTATCTCCAGAGCAGCTATGGTGTCCTGTTTCCAGACCATAAGGATGGCATACATGTATTCCTTGAGAAAGTAGAGGAAAAAGACATTGGCGGGATGGAGGCAATATTGAGCACTATAACCATTACAGACAGTGGAAGACATGCTTTAACAAAGACCATAAGGATGAATGAGCCGCTTTCGTATAAAGGTATGAAGCTCTATCAGTCACGATATAATGGACCTGCCCTTCTTTTCAGCGTTTACGGGCCTGACGGAAGATTTAATGCAGGGTATGTAAACCTTCAGACACTGAAAGGCGGGAAGGCAAGGGCTTATTTTACCTTTCCAGGGGCACCTCTTCAGGCAATGGCAGAGTATACACCGGGAAGTGAGTTTATAGACCTTGAGGTGAGAAAGAAAAAGGCCCTTGTTTATCACGGACCGATGCGTGTTGAAGCAACCCTTGATCTTGATGACTGGAGGCTCACCCTTCTTTCTATAAGCAGATGGTCAGGGATAATCGTTGTTTATGACTGGGCGGTGCCGATAATCTTTTTCGGCTTCTGGCTTTCCATAGCAGGAGTCGCCATTATGGGCTTTTTCGACCCGAGAGAGATATGGGCAAAAACAGTTGAGAGAGACGGGGAGAAGTTTATTGAAATGCTCGGCTGGGGAAGGTGGAAGAATATGTTCCTTGATGAATATAATGAAATGATGAGTGGGGTTTTAGAATGGAGAACTTAGCAGTATTACAGAGAATAATGCTCTGGGTTACCATATGGGTATATTTTATTTCATGGCTTGGCTTTGTATTCGGTATTATTTTTGGAAAAGAGAGGTTGCTCCCATGGGCTATAAGACTCAGTATCGCTGGCATAATTATCCATGGCATCTGGATAATTATGAGATGGGTTGAGACAGGCCATGGTCCATATATTAACCTTTATGATGTTGCGTCCTCTAACGGTATAATAGCAATGATCATCTTCCTTCTGGCTCTTTGGAAATATCCGAAATTAAAAGCCCTGGGGTTATTGTTTCTTCCCCTTGTATTTTTACTCATGGGATTTGGTGCCTTATCCACAAGGAAACCCGTAGGCTTATCACCAATTCTGGATAGCTCATGGCTTGTAGTTCATGTCATGACAGCAAAACTTGCGTTCGGTTCTTATCTGGTCTCAGGTGTCCTTGCTGTAAGTTATCTCCTGAAGTATAGAGAACACGAGGGCGGCATCTTAAAATGGTTCCCTGTAAATCCTGTAAATGAAGAACTGAACAGGAAGTTTGTAACATTAGGGTTTTTGAACCATACGGTCATGCTCGTATCAGGCTCTATATGGGCTAATGTAGCCTTTGGTAGTTACTGGAGCTGGGATCCAATAGAGACATGGTCTTTGATTTCATGGATTATATACGGGATATTCTTTCATCTCATAACAATTCACGGATGGAAGGGAAGGCGAATGGCATGGCTGTCTATTGTGGCTTTAATCAGTATAGCCTTTGCCCTGTTTGGCGTCCCCCTCTTATTCAAAGGGTCGCATAACCTTTTTCTGTAATGGCAGAATCTGGAGAAAATAAAATGAAAAAAGCATTTACTATCTTTATCGGATTTATTCATGACCTTGCGACTGGCTGTTGGGCAGCAACGGTTTTGGCTATATATTGGCTCGACAGGTCGTTAGTGGAATACCATGAACTTGAGTCTGTTATTTCGAGACTTAAAAAAGAATTCTTTTACCTTGGCATCATCTTTGTAGCAATAGTGCTCCTCGCAGGTATGGGAAGGACTTTCACTTATGTTTATATTGGAAGCGTTTACGGAGAGGATACCGAGAAGCTAAGAAAAAAAATGTTAATAATAAAACATATTATTCTTTTTACAATTTTTAGCATTGGCTTATACTGGCAATATAGGACAGTTTTTAAGTAATGTTGGCAGGTTTTTTGCGTTAGATTATGATGAGGTTTTTAAAACTAATTGAAAGAGTTGTTTAATGGAAGATCGTAAAAAGATTCTTTTAATAACCCCTCCTTACCACTCTGGGGTAGTGGAATCAGCAGGGGTATGGCTTAATGTCGGGTTTGTATACATCGCCGGGAGTCTCCGTGCTGCTGGTTATGATCCTGTTATATATGATGCAATGAGCTCCTGGCATGGGTATGAAGAGATAGAAAAAAGGATAACGGATTTTAAGCCTGATGTAGTGGCAACCACTGCATTCACAGCAGAGATAGTTGATGCGTTAAAGGTATTGAAACTTGCCAGGGATATAAACCCCCGGATTGTAACAGTAATAGGTAATGTACATCCGACCTTTTGCTACAAAGAAATACTAAGGGAACATCATACTTATGTGGATTTTATTGTCCGTGGAGAAGGTGAAGAAACAATGGTTGAGCTGCTGAATGCGGTTTTTGTAAAGGGAGACTTATCAAAGGTCAAAGGCGTAGTATATAGAGAAAACGGAAAGATAGTCGTAACACCTCCAAGAGGATTTATAAAAGACTTAGACATACTTCCAATGGCATGGGATCTAATAGACTGGCCGATTTATACCTACAAACCTATGAATCATTCAGTGCTTGCCATAGTCAGTTCCTCGAGAGGTTGCAATCAGCAATGCAGCTTCTGCTCCCAGCAGAGTTTCTGGCAGAGGCAATGGAGAGGTCGAAGTGCAGAAAACTTTATCAATGAACTTGAATACCTTATGGATATATATAGAGTGAATGTAGTCATGATTGCAGATGAAACCCCGACGCTTTCAAGGAAAAGGTGGGAGAAGATTCTTGACCTCAAGATTGAAAGGGGTCTTGACACGAAGCTCTTACTTGAGACGAGAGTTGATGATATAATTCGTGACGAGGACATCATGTGGAAATACAAAGAAGCAGGAGTTGACCATATCTATGTTGGAGTAGAATCGACTTCTCAGAGTACCCTGGATATGTTCAAAAAGAATATTAAGGTAGAGGAATCCAAGAGGGCACTTGAGATTATAAACGAATACGATATTGTCTCTGAGACATCCTTTGTTTTAGGGATGCCGGATGACACAAAAGAGTCGATAAGAAACTCCGTTGAACTCGCAAAATACTATGCCCCTGACTTGGCGTTCTTTCTGGCAATAGCGCCTTGGCCGTATTCGGATATATATCCCGATCTCAAGCCTTATATAGCGGTTCAAGATTACAGCAAGTATAACCTTGTTGAGCCTGTTGTGAAACCAAAGGCGATGACGCTTT
>MHEF01000034.1:0-147 GCA_001805125.1 Nitrospirae bacterium RBG_13_39_12 | reverse complement strand
GGAGTTTTATATGCATAAACTTTTAACACTTGATGAGATGAGCCTAAATAAGAGGGAGTTTATGATAAAGGTAATAGAAATCATAGCAACGGAATCCTACCTTGCAAAGGATATGAAAGGTGCCTTCCCAGAGGGAGTAGAAAAACT
>MHEF01000033.1:15667-16560 GCA_001805125.1 Nitrospirae bacterium RBG_13_39_12 | reverse complement strand
AAACAATAATAGCTACCCCATCCATCATCCAGCATTATTGCTGTGTATCCTTGCCAGGCGTTAGCTTCAGCAACACCACTTGT
Organism: Nitrospirae bacterium RBG_13_39_12; assembly: GCA_001805125.1. Lineage (GTDB taxonomy): Bacteria > Nitrospirota > Thermodesulfovibrionia > Thermodesulfovibrionales > SM23-35 > RBG-13-39-12. The sequence goes on along the minus strand of MHEF01000033.1, from coordinate 16,477 downwards.
TGTTCTTACACCTACCGGGGTACCAGAGTCAGCATTTAAAGCAATGAACTGCTTTACTATTGCGTTTGGTGTGCCACATGCTATTTCTTCTAAATCAGCATGAACAACACTAAAACAAAATAAAACCATCAGCGTTGTCAGTATTATTTTCTTTTTCACGATCTTGACACCACTTTGACTATTGCAGAAATAAGGAAACTCACAAGACCAAAAAAACATACAAGAGTAAAAAAATAATCAAACATCTGGTTACCTGTGATTTCAAGAGTGCTTATACTTCCACTAAACCCGATTAGGTCCCAAGCATAAGCACTCTTAGAAGTTAATACACAGGCTAAAAGAAGAATATAAATATATATTTTTTTCATTTTAGCCCTTTTCCTTTTTCTCTCTACATTCTTTTGATTTCGTTTACTGTGTTTTCTCTGCTTCCTACCAAACACTTGATCTTCTTACCAAGTCCAACATCAGTCGGTAGTCCTTTATCCGACCAGATCGTTACAGTATCAACTTGTCCGTCAGATGTTCTTTGCACATCAATAACCATGAAACATTTTTTTCCGTCTCTTCCTCCGCCCCACTTTTTAAGGCTTCCTTCGATTATTGTTTCCATACATAACTACCTCCACTTTAAAATCAGGCTCCTTAATGGAACCTGTGCATCTTCCTTTTTTAATTACAATCCTTCAAACATTCCTTAACAGCCCACTCCATCAAAAAAGAAATGTCGTTCAATATTTTATTCAAGATTATTGCTATCTCCGATGAAGGAACAAATTCTATATCCGATCTCAATCCAACAATGTTTAC
>MHEF01000033.1:5151-15624 GCA_001805125.1 Nitrospirae bacterium RBG_13_39_12 | reverse complement strand
TGCACCACACTTCCTTTAACTGTTCTAAACTTATATTTTTCTTATTAGCACTAAGTTCAAGCCAAGCTATCTGATCAAAAGTTAGAAACTTCCAATTACAAAAATAGCCATACCTCTTAAAAAAATCTTCGATAATTCTATACACTATATTTTTTTCATACGTATTCATTTTTCTTTTTCCTACCTCCATCTACCAAGGCCATTCTTCTGATATCTTTTCTTTTTTTATCGTTAAAGGCTTTTTTTTGTTTTCTCTATAATTTTTCTTGATTTTTACTCCGCCAAATAGTCGCAGTTGATAAAACTCGTTCTCAGATGGACTATCGTTCCAGTTCTTTTTGCTTGTATCTATAAAACCGCTTCTTTCCATTATTTCACTTTTAAATTACTCAAAACCAAGTCTTCTACTTCGTAGCCTCTTTTTTTCATTATCTCTACAAGCTCATAAACCGGGAAATCTGTTTTTATGCCTACCTTAAACCCCAATGACCTAAGTTTTTCTACACCAGCTTCATCTCCATACCTTGTTACAAACCTCTCCGCATCGTTTCTTTTTGAAACAGGGTAGGGCATAGGAAACTTTTCACACAAGATTTTTAGCATTGAACCTATCCAGTTGGAAGAACGGCCATTTTCAGAAGCATACAACTCAAAAGCGTCGCGGAAGTAACCTCTTTTAAACCTTAATTGAAAGACACCAAAATCGTAGAACTCATAGTAATCATCAACTTTTTCGAACGAATACCGGGCCTTACACATAAAAACCTCCAAAAGATTTTTATTATTCTATTTCTCGGTATCCAGTTTACATTTAACATAATATATCTTATCGGACATTACTTATTAACAATTTGTGTTAGTATTTTGTTATTAACTACTGTTGATTCTAACTCATACATCTGATAAATACTGGGTTAAACTACTATGATTATGTTTTGTGCATTGAAATAATTCAGAATAAATAACATGTTACAATTTATCTATTGGTTCTCCTTTAACCTTGTTTTCTTCTACATCTCTAATCCTTACATACACAAGGGATCCCTTGTCATATGTTTTTGAAGGTATCTCTACTTTAAGGTAATTACTTGATGTACCAACGGATACATCATTATCAAGACGTTCCTCTATAATAATATCAACGGTTTTCCCTTTTTGTGCTGACATATAAGTCATCTTTTTCTTTATATTTATGGCATTGAGCTCACTTAACCTTTCTCGCTTTACATATGGTGAGTTCTGCTCTTTCATTTTGGATGCAATTGTGTTTGGTCTTGATGAGAATGGAAATAAATGCAAGTATGAAAAAGGAAGGCTATTGATTAAGTTTTTAGTATTTAAAAATTCCTTTTTACTCTCACCTGGAAAACCTACTATAACATCAGCCCCAATAGCTATATCTGATAGTTTCTTGTATATATTATTTACAGTTTTTTCATATTCTTTTGTGTTATACATTCTATTCATATAATTTAATATTCTGTCATCACCGCTTTGAAGAGGAAGATGTAGATGTCTACATATACGTTTATCTTGTATTAATTCTATTATTTCATCATTTATTTCTTTAATTTCTAAGGAACTTAATCTGATCCGTGGAATTCTAGTTTTATTTAAAAGCTCTTTAATAAGTTTTGACAGATTTGTATTGTTTTTTAAATCCTTACCGTATGAACCAAGATGAATACCGGTAAGTACAATTTCTTTATATCCTAATGACTCAAATTCTATAGCCTGGTTTATTACTTCAGAAATGTTGGTACTTTTCGATTTTCCGCGTGCTAACGGTACAACACAATAAGTACATGAAAAATTACATCCATCTTGAACTTTAATATAAGGCCTTGATTTACTAGTATAAGTATAAGTATAAGTATAACTTGATTGTATACCTGTTAATATATTGATAATACTATATTTATTGTTGTTATAAACTATCCTGGTTACTCCTTTTATATCTTGTATATCTTCAGGCTTTAACTGAGCATAACAACCAGTTACAATAACCTTAGATCCAGTCCTTATAGCCTTCCTTATAAGCTGCCTTGACTGATAATCACTTTTTTTTGTTACTGTACAAGTATTTATAATACAGTAATCGGGATATTCTGATATACCTACGATAGAGCAGCCGTGTTTTATCAAATTTCCCTCTATGATCATGCTCTCTGACTGGTTTACCTTGCAACCAAGTGTGAGTATTGAAACTTTCATTTTTCTAAACTAATTGCTTCAAGAGAATGCTGTTTACCTTTTGTTATTTCAACAATAATTAAAGAGCCCCTTTCTATTTTAAATTTTGGAACATTTACTATTTTATTTGTCCTTGTTCTCCCAGTTAATTTTTCTTTATCTGTATCGCTATAGCCTCCTATCATTATTTCCTGCTTAGTACCCTCTAGTAACCTGTTTTTTCTGCTTGTTATTCTATCCTGTATACTTAAAATTTCACTTAATCTCTCAGATTTTATTTTTTCATTAAGACACCCTTCCATATCAAAAGTTTTTGTTCCGGGTCTTTTCGAGAATTTAAAGGCAAATAATCCATCAAATTCAATCTCCTTAATTGCTTTTAAAGTAAGTACATGGTCGGCATGACTTTCTCCAGGGAATCCGGTTATTACATCAGAGGTAATCGCTATACCCGGAACTTTTTCTCTCAATCTTGAAACTTTTTTTATGTAATCAGCATAAGTATATCCTCTTCTCATAAGTCTCAGTATATTGTCTGATCCAGACTGTATCGGAAGATGAATATGCTCACATACCTTTGGTAATCCGAAAATCGCATCTATAAGTTCATCTGAAAGATCTTTTGGATGTGATGTAATAAACCTTATTCTTTCGAGTCCCCCTACCCTGTTTAGTTTTCTTAAAAGTCCTGGGAAATCTGTATCATATTTATAAGAATTAACATTTTGTCCAAGTAGAGTTATTTCTTTATAACCTTTACTTGCAAGTTCTTCTGCTTCAGATAAGATATTTTTGCTTGGCCTTGATCTCTCTCTACCCCTAGTGTAAGGGACTATACAGTAACTACAGAAATTATTGCACCCATACATTATCGTAATCCATGCTTTTATACTATCGGCTCTTTTTACAGGAAGGTCGGTTTCTGCTATCCTAGGGTTTTCTTCTGTAGAAATATGTAGGTTTGTACCGGATACAAAATCTTTAAGTATATGAATATTCTGGGGGCCAAAAATAAAATCAACATAACTAGCTTTTTTAAAAATGGCTCTACCTTCTTTTTGTGCAATGCAACCAGCAACTGCAATATTTATATCAGGCCTTTTATTCTTGTATGCTTTAATCCTTCCGAGCTCGCTGTAAAACTTCCTTTCAGCCTTCTCTCTTATGCTGCATGTATTTAAAATAATAAGATCAGCATGAAATGGATTATCAGATTGAGAATATCCTTCCTCTTTCAGAATACCAAGCATTTTCTCGGAGTCGTGCACATTCATCTGACATCCCCACGTCTTCAGGTAAACCTTTTTACTCATATTAGAACTGTACCACGCATTGTCTTTTCCTATCAAGATTTTTAGAAAGTCACTTTGGCATAATTATTTTTATCTTGATTTAATATTGAAAGATATTCATGTTATTTTAGATTTAAAGTAAGCAGAAAATTACTTGTCTTCAGCATAATTCAATAAAACAATTTTAGATAAGATAACAAATTATTATTGTCGAAGTGCTTATAGATATTAAATATTATTTATACATTAAAGGAATTTTAAAATATATTTTTTGTATAATAAGATCCGTATACTAATTTTGTAATTTAACAAGACATTCTACGTACAGATAATATAATTAAGGAGTTAATAATGCCGACAATTCTCATCATCGATGATTCTACATATATGCGTACTAAGATACGCTCAGCTTTTAAAAATGATGATTTCAATATTTTAGAAGCAGAAAACGGGATCAAGGGCTTACAGATAATCCAGGATCATTCACCTGATTGTATTATCCTGGACCTGATAATTCCTGAAATAGACGGTTTAAAAGTTCTTAAAGCTTTACACGATCAACAGTTTAATGCCCCTGTTATTGTAGTAACGGCTGATATCCAGGAAACTGTTCGTAAGCAATGTTTGGAACTTGGTGCTAAAGCCTTCGTTAACAAACCTCCAAAAGAGGAAGAACTTCACAATATCGTTAATAATATTTTAAATTTAAAAAAGGATAATACTCGATGATACAACTTGAACCGTATCAAATGGACATCCTGAAAGAGATAATTAATATCGGGGTCGGTCGAGCAGCTGCGATATTACAAGTTCCTTTTATCAAAGTTATATCACCATTGTCATTAAAGGAAGAAATGGGAGAACTAGGAGGGCACACTGTCGCTGCTGACCGACTCGGATTCAAAGGTCCTTTTTCTGGAAGTGCAGCATTGGTTATTCCCTCCTGACAGTGCTTCAAAACTTGTTACGGTGCTTACAGGAGAGGAGACAGGGACTCCTGACATTGATTCAGTAAGAGCGGGAACACTAGGTGAAGTTGGCAATATTGTTCTCAACGGGGTTATGGGCTCTATAGGTAACATTCTTAACCAATACATCAGCTACTCTCTTCCTACCTATTTAGAAGATAGCCTTGAAAATGTTTTATTCATATATAATATTGTTCCACCTCCGAACACACTTCCTCTTGTAAGGATACGTTTTATGATACAGCAACTTCAGATTGAAGGTGATATTATTCTTATTTTTGAAGTAGGTTCATTTACTGTTTTGTTAAAACTTATTGAGACAATTAAATAAGTATCCGGAGTATAATTGGACAAAATAGCGAGGGTTGCTGAGAAATTTTGTTTTCTTGATAATATCCCCCTTGGTATGTTTGTTCTTGAAAAGGATTATGTCGTTCTTTTCTGGAACAGGTGTCTCGAGGAATGGACAGGCATACATAGGAATAAAATAGTCGGAACAGATATTACCTTTCATTTCCCTTATCTTGGAAAGCCTAAATATTCAACACGTCTCCAGGATATATTTAAAGGCGGACCCCCAACCATTTTCTCTTCCCAACTGCACAATTACGTAATTCCTTCAATCATGAGGAACGAAATTTATCGAATTCAACATACATATGTAACTCCTGTACAAGCAAATAAAAAGAAAGATTTTTATGCTTTGTTTGCCATTCAGGACGTAACGGATCTTACACGTCGTATAAATGACTATAGAACTATGCGCGATCAAGCACTTGAAGAGGTAAAAGGGCGTAAACGTATAGAAGATGAGCTAAGGAAAACACACGAAGAATTAGAGCTTCGTATTAAAGAACGAACTGCTGATCTTATTTCGCTCAATGAGCATCTTCAAGAAGAAATTTTTGAACGTAAGCGCGCGGAAAAAAAGCTTGTGGCTACAAAAACATATGTTGAAAGTATTCTAGCCAATTCTCTGGACTTAATAATAACAATAAAGAAAGATGGTAATATTGTTTATACAAATCGCCATTTGGATTATGAAACAGGCTATAAACGGGAAGATGTTCAAGGTAAGTATATCATGGAATTAATTCCTGAGCATCTGAAAGAATTTATGCTTAAGAAGTTAAAAGACCTCAACGAAGGTATTTCAGGAATATATGAAACCCAGATAATAAAAGCAGATGGTACCCCAATGGACTGTCTTATTTCACAGGCACCAGTTGAAGGGTTTGATGAATTTATTATTGCAATAAAAAACATAACTGAACGTAAAAAAATGGAAACCGAACTTTTGAAGGCTCAAAAACTTGAGTCAGTAGGTATTCTTGCGGGAGGTATTGCACATGATTTTAATAATTTATTGACAGCAATTTTTGGTAATATTTCTCTTGCTAAAATGTACATGATGGAAAGAGAAGTTTATAACCATTTGGTCGAAATTGAAAAAGCATCTTTAAGAGCAAAAAATATGACTCAGCAATTGCTGACATTTTCCAAAGGCGGAGCACAGGTAAAAAAAATAACTTCACTGGATGAATTAATAAGAGATTCAGCTAATTTTGCACTTAGGGGATCAAAAGTGAATTGTGATATTTTTATATCACCTGAATTATGGCATGCTGAAGTAGACGAAGGACAGATAAGTCAAGTAATCAATAATTTGATTATTAATGCTCAACAGGCCATGCCAGACGGTGGAACTATTCAAGTACAAGCTGACAATGTGACTCTTGGTTCTGACAATGTTCTTGCCCTCAAGGCTGGGGATTATATAAAGATATCTGTTAAAGACCATGGCATAGGAATATCTGAAGAAAATATCCAGAAGATATTTGATCCTTATTTTACAACCAAGCCAGATGGAAGTGGCTTCGGTCTTTCAACTGCATATTCTATAGTAAAAGGACATGATGGTCATATTAAAGTAGAATCCAAGCCTGACATTGGAACAACTTTATATATATATATAGCCGCTTCACCAAAGAGATTTCAACTTAAGCAAAAAGACCCTGCATTCATTAAGGGGCGTGGTAATATCCTTGTAATGGATGACGAAGAAATGGTCAGGTTTGTTACAGGAAAAATGCTCTACCAGCTTGGATACGAGGTAGAATTTGTAAAAAACGGTGATGAAGCAATAAAAGTATACAAACAGTCTAAGAAAACAGGGAAAAGTTTTGATGCAGTTATTATGGACTTAACTGTACCGGGTGGTATGGGAGGTAAGGAAACAATAAATAAACTACTAAAATTTGATCCTGGCATCAAAGCAGTCGTTGCAAGCGGATATTCTAATGATCCGGTTATGGCAGATTATAAAAAATACGGATTTAGTGGTGTTGTTTGCAAACCTTTTACACTTTCGGAACTGGGACAAATATTGCATAAATTATTTGAAAGTAAAGCAGACTGAAAACCCTCATTGCTATTGTTAAGAATCTTTCGAACATTTCAATATGACCTGAATCTGGTATCTTGTTAAACGTTAAGCAGCAGCTAACTTCAACGCCTGCTCTTCAAGACGAACCATCCTCAAATATTGCAGAAAAAGCATATTCCATTTTATCTATTCATCTTCTTTATATATAAATACTATAATATAACAATATAGATATTAATTATTTAAGTTGTTTAGGATTATTTTTAAAAGATACTGTAATTCCAACAATTTGTTTTTATTGAAAATGAAATAGAGACCATGCCTGAAAATATCAAAATAGAATTTTTAAGAAATATCCAACTATTTTCTTCACTTACTGATGATGAATTACTGCAGATCAGCAGCAAGATTTTCATTGAAGAATTTAAAAAAAATGATACTGTTTTGCATGAAGAAGATACAAATGAATTTATGTATATAATCTTGTTTGGTAAAGTAAAAGTTGTTCAAATGACTGAGGATGGAAAAGAAATAATTCTTGCAATACATAAGACAGATGAATTCTTTGGTGAGATATCATTAATTGATGGTAAGACGTCTCCTGCAACTGTATTAACAACAGAAAGTTCACTCATAGCTTTTATTTCTAAAAAGGAATTTTTTTCTTTGATGACAAATCAAGATAAAATACGTGATAAAATATTACAAATAATGTGTTCAAGACTTCGTGAATCATGGAGAAGGATATACATATTAAATTTTAAAAGCGCATCTGATAGGGTGAAAAAGTTATTTCTTATGCTTTCTCATGATAACGGAAAAAAAACACACGAAGGTTTAATATTAGACATTAAACTTACTCATCAGAATATTGCCGACATGACAGGTTTGTCAAGAGAAACAGTTACTAGAATACTTGACAGATTACAAAAAGATAAATATATAACCATCCTCGATAATAAATTTATACGATTAAATTCCAATTTTTTGCAAAAGGATTTAAAAGCTTAATGTCATAAAATATATCTTTCAGTATTATCTTTTCAATATTTATGGAATACTATATCTTTTTGATTCAGGTATTCTTTTTTATGAAGTACGAGGTTCTTTCTTCAGTAAAAGAACTGAACATGGCATTTTCCTGATGATTTCGTCAGTACCTCTTGCAAATAGAAAATGCTCAAGACGACCTTGCTCATGAGTAAGCATTATCATAAGATCTATATTTTTTTCCTTTACAACTTTTAGGATTTCCTTAACAGGCTCTCCTTCTTTTATAAAATCATTAATAGACAAGCCTCTCTTTTTCTCACTAGCTACGAGTGCATCAAGTTCTTTTTTTGTTTTTTGTAATATTTTTTCGTATTCTTTTTCTGGAGATGGTACCGGTATGTTCCAACCATCAAGACCGAAGGGATTATGAATTATGTGAAGAACATATAATTCAGCTCCATATTTTTTTGATAGCGAAACCCCAAGGCGTATAGCTTCTTGACTTTCTTTTGTCACTCTGCTTACTACAAGAATACGTTTGATATTTTCCATAACTCTACCTCCTCAAATGCAATTTTAATTTAATTTCTTATCTTGATTCCAACCTTTATTGTTAATTTATAAATAATTTGTTCTTATTATTTTGTAACCCTCCAGATGAACCTAATCTTTTATATGCAATAACTACCTACCCTAAGAAGGGTTTTTAGTAAAAGTTCAATATTTATGAGGGTTTTATTGTTTAAAATCAGCATATATCTTTTATCATTTAATTTGTAATTTGTCAAGGTTTTATATGTTTTATATATGTTTTAAGTGTTAATTAATGGATATCGAATTTCATATATCGCAGTATATGCGAATACTTGCAGAACATCTGTTTAAAAACATTTAAACAAAAAATGATCTGTTTCTAAATACAGAGTAAGTATTTAATAGTGTTTCTTGAAATATTAAATCCCTTAATTCTATTATAGAACATGGTTGGAACACTGCTTAAAAAAGTCTTTGGTACAAAAAACGAGCGCGAGATAAAAAGACTATTGCCTATAGTAGAGCAAGTCAACTCTTTAGAGCCACATATATCCAGTCTTTCAGATATTCAGCTTAAAGATAAGACTGAAGAATTCAGGAGAATGATAGAAGCAGGTCAACTCCTTAATAATATACTTCCTGAGGCATTTGCAGTTGTGCGTGAAATATCCAAAAGAAAACTGAAAATGAGGCATTTTGATGTTCAGGTACTCGGTGGTATTGTACTTCAAGAAGGCAAAATAGCTGAGATGAAGACCGGTGAAGGTAAAACTCTTGTTGCTACCCTACCTGTGTATTTAAATGCACTTTCGGGTAAGGGTGTTCATATTGTTACTGTGAATGATTATCTTGCGAAAAGGGACACTCAATGGATGGGGCCAATATACTATTCTCTTGGTCTTACTGTTGGTGTTATACAACACGATATCTCTTTTCTATACGATCCATCCTACATTTCTTCTGATAAAAGATTTGAGTTTTTATGCACGTGTTCAAGAAAAGATGCCTATTTAGCAGACATAACTTATGGAACCAACAATGAATTCGGCTTTGATTATCTCAGAGACAATATGAAATATGAGATATCAGATTACTGTCAAAGAGAGCTAAACTATGCAATAGTTGATGAGGTTGACAGTATACTTATTGACGAAGCAAGAACACCACTTATCATATCAGGCCCTTCAGAGGAATCAACGGATAAGTATTACAAAATAGATAAGATCATTCCAAGACTTCAAAGAGACATCGATTATACAATTGATGAAAAGGCAAAAACCTGTATTCTTACAGAAGAAGGCAGTATAAAAGTGGAAAAATTACTCGATTCAGGCAACCTTTATGATCCATCAAATATTGAACTAGTACACCATGTCCTCCAAGCACTCAAAGCGCATTCTATATTTAAAAAGGATGTCGATTATGTTATCAAAGATGGAGGAGTGCTTATAGTAGATGAATTTACTGGAAGGCTAATGCCAGGAAGGCGCTGGTCAGATGGACTTCATCAGGCAATTGAAGCAAAGGAATGTGTAAAAATTGAAAATGAAAACCAGACTCTTGCAACAATAACATTTCAGAATTATTTTAGGATGTACAACAAGCTTGCAGGTATGACAGGAACAGCCGATACAGAGGCTGAAGAATTTTCAAAAATCTATAATCTTGAAGTAATGGTTATCCCTACAAATAAGGCTATGGTAAGAAGTGACTACCCAGATGTAATTTATAAGACTGAGAAAGGGAAATTCAACTCTGTCATAAGAGAAATAGAAGAACTTCACAAAAAAGGACAACCTGTACTTGTCGGCACCATCTCTATAGAAAATTCCGAGAAATTGAGTTATATGTTAAAGAGAAAAGGCATCCCGCATTCTGTCCTGAATGCAAAATATCACGAGAAGGAAGCAGAGATTATTTCTCAAGCTGGAAGAAGCGGCGCAGTTACAATAGCAACTAATATGGCAGGTAGGGGAACCGATATTATACTTGGAGGTAATCCTGAGGGTATTGCAAAAGACTTATTAAAGGATAAAAAAGATTATCCGGAAAACGAATGGAAACAGGCACTATCAAAGGCAGAGGATATATGTAAAAAAGACAGGGG
>MHEF01000033.1:0-5138 GCA_001805125.1 Nitrospirae bacterium RBG_13_39_12 | reverse complement strand
TTTGGTGGTCTTCACATATTGGGCACAGAGAGACATGAAGCTAGAAGAATAGATAACCAATTAAGAGGCCGTTCCGGGAGACAGGGTGATCCTGGCTCTTCAAGATTCTATCTTTCACTTGAGGATGACTTGATGAGGATTTTCGGCTCTGACAGGATATCTGGGCTTATGGGAAGACTTGGCATGGATGAAGATATGCCCATAGAAAACAAGATGGTAACAAAGGCTATCGAGAATGCACAAAAACGTGTTGAGGCACATAACTTCGACATAAGGAAACACCTTCTTGAATATGATGATGTAATTAATAAACAGAGATCAGAAATATATTCTTTCAGAAAAGAGATCCTTCAGGGCGAAAGTCTCAAGGATCGTGTTTTAAACATGATAGATGAAGTTATTGACGAATTACTTTTTATTTACTGCCCTGAAGAGAAGCATATAGAAGAATGGGATGTTAAGGCGCTTAGGGATTCTATTTTTGGCATATTTTCTATTATGTTGAATATTAAACCTGCAGATCTAAATTCAATGAGGGAAACATTGATTTCTGAAATAAAAACTTCATTCGAAAAAAAGGAATCAGAGACCGGAAGTGATATAATGAGGTACATTGAGAAGGTTATTACTTTACAAATTATTGACTCTCAGTGGAAAGATCATTTACTAACAATGGATCATCTTAAGGAAGGCATTGGTCTCAGGGGGTATGGGCAAAGGGATCCCCTTGTGGAATACAAAAAAGAGGCGTTTGATATGTTTGCGGATATGACATCCAGAATAACAAATGAGATTGTAACCAGAATCTTTAAAATCCAAGTCCAGAAAAAAGAACCTCTTAGAAAAGAGCCTGTAAGACAAGCACGGTTAAACTATAATAGAGGTGAATCTTCTTCGTCTGTCCAGGCAGTCAGAAGAGGTAAAAAAGTTGGCAGAAATGAACCGTGTCCTTGTGGAAGTGGTAAAAAATTTAAGAAATGTTGTGGTGTGAATGCCTAAAATATTTTTGATAGGCAACAGTGCATTAAAAATCGACTATGAAGATGCTTTGGTAGCGAGTGGTCATATTATCAGTAAATTTAAATCTCTTGAAACAGCCCTCCCAAGATTGAATGAAAAAGCCAATCTCCTTATTATAGACAAAAAGCAAAACAGCGAATCCTCCTTCAAAGATTTTTTAAAATTATCAAAAATAATTCCCAAGATTATTATCACAGATACCCATTCTATCAAGGGTATTAAGCCATGGATAAAGGAACAGTTCGTATATCCTCTCTATTCTCCGAAAGTTAAAGAACTCTCATATTTTGTCAACAGGTTATTAATGGAGATAGAAATTTATTTCGAAAATAAAAAGTTAAAAAATGATCTTTTACTGGCAAAACGTGAACTGGAATTTTACGAAGAAGTAAGCAAGACCCTTACTTCCTCCCTAGAATTGAACCATGTCCTTACTAAAATAATGAAAAAGGCAAAGGAAATGACTAAAGCAGAAGCATGGTCAATACTCTTAGTCGACGAGGAAACGGGAGATCTAGTATTTGAAAAGACAGAAGGTAAAAAGCGAAGAGAGATACAAAAATTCAGGTTGAAAATGGGAGAAGGTATCGCTGGCTGGGTTGCACAGGAAGGAATACCGATTGTAGTTCCAGATGTCTCAAAGGATGAACGTTTTTTCGGCAAAATAGATAGCTCCATCCACTTCAAAACAAAATCTCTAATGTGTGTTCCAATAAAAAGTAAAGAAAATGTTCTAGGCGTTCTTGAGATGGTTAATAAAACTACAGGAGAATCTTTTACAAAAGAGGATCTTGACCTTCTTATGAGGCTTGTCGATCAGACAGCAATCGCTATAGAGATGGCATCACTTTATCAAAAAATGACGGAACTTGCCATAACAGATGACCTCACAAAACTATTCAATACGCGATACCTTAACAGGACTATTGAGACGGAGATTCAGCGATCAACGAGATATCGTACTTCAATTTCACTTATATTCATGGATATCGATTATTTTAAAAATATAAACGACAAATATGGGCATTTAGTCGGGAGCAAAGTTCTTGTGGAAATAGGACAGCTTCTTATTAAAAGCCTCAGAACAGTTGATATTGTTGCAAGGTACGGGGGGGATGAGTTTGTTATTGTTCTTCCACAGACACCGCCTGATGCAGCAGCACAAATTGCGGAGAGAATCAGAAAATCTGTCGAGCAGAACATTTTTCTTAAAAAAGAAGGATACTCTCTCAAAATGACTGCCAGTTTCGGAGTTGCTTCGTATCCTGAAACAGCAAAATCAAAAGAAGATTTGATCAGACTTGCTGATGAAGCAATGTACAAGGTCAAGTATCAAACAAGAAACGCTGTTTATGCTATAGTATAACTATGGCACTTTTCAATTACGCTACAAAAGAAATTACTATTAAAATAGTTTATTATGGCCCTGGACTGAGTGGAAAAACAACGAATTTACAGTATCTTCATTCTATACTTGCTCCAGACACAAAAGGAAAGCTATTATCCCTTGCAACAGAAGCTGACAGGACTCTATTCTTTGACTTTCTCCCTTTAGAGTTAGGAAAGTTAAGGGATTTTTCTATAAGGTTTCAACTGTATACAGTACCTGGACAGGTCAGATATAACGCAACCAGAAAGCTCGTATTAAGGGGGGCTGATGCAATTGTTTTTGTTGCTGACTCACAGCGTGAAATGAGAGAACAGAACATAGAAAGCCTTAAAAACATGTGGGAGAACCTAATTGAAAATAACATAAACCCTGACGATACACCACTTATATTCCAGTATAATAAAAGGGATATTCCAAATATTTTGTCTATTGATGAACTAAATAAGGATCTAAATGAAAATAATAAATACAAATATACTGAATCAATAGCTATTAATGGAACAGGTGTTGAAGATACATTCAAGCTTATCAACAAAACTGTGCTTAAGGGTATCGCAGAAAGGCATAAAATTAAAATGAAATCCAAGGAGGAGATTGTTGGAGCAGATAGTGCTGAAATATCTGAGATGGAACCCGAAGAAGAGCTTGTTGATGCAAATATTGCAGAATCATCTGTTGAGGGAATAAGCACCGAGGTTCCGATAATGGATTCATTAAGGTACGAATCTTACGAAACAGAACAGCCTACATACGAAATACCAGCAATAAAAGAAGCACCAACTATAACAGTTGTTGAAGATAAAATTGATATGCCCAGAGAAATTATAGTTAAAGAGATTAGAGAAGTGCCTTTTATCCCACAGGAAAAGCTTGACATGGTAATCAATGGCATCAATGATATCTCGCAGACGCTGAAAGAATTAAAGAATGCAGCGTCAAAGATTCATGTCGAAATTAAGGAACTGATAAAAGAGCAAAGAGATGCAAATATTGTGTTAAGGAATATAAGAGACAATTTTGAAACCGTCAAAACAAAGAAAAGCTGGTTCAGGTTTTCATAGCGAATTCAAACTTAATGGATTTAACTTAAACCATTCCTAATGTTTTTATTAGGGCTTCTGCCTTTTTGAGTGTTTCAAAATACTCCCTTTCAGGATCTGAATCAGTTACAATTCCTGCACCAGCCTGAACATATGCCATTCCACCTTTTATTACAAAAGTCCTGATTACTATGTTTAAATCCATATTACCTGAAAAGCTGATATACCCGATTGAACCGGTATATGGTCCTCTCTTTACTGGTTCGAGTTCATCTATAATTTCCATACATCTTACTTTTGGAACACCTGTTATTGTGCCGCCCGGGAATGCAGCCTTTATCGCATCGAAACAGTCTTTCCCTTCTGCAAGACACCCTATAACGTTTGAGACTATATGGATTACGTGTGAATAATCTTCTGTGATCATAAGTTCATCAACTGTAACTGAACCATAGTTTGAAACTCTTCCAAGATCATTCCTCTCAAGATCTATCAACATTATATGTTCAGCCCTCTCCTTTTCATTTAAAAGTAATTCTGTACGCATCATTTCGTCTTCTCTTACATTCTTTCCTCTAGGTCTTGTACCTGCAATGGGTCTGGTTTCAATCATTCTGTTTCTAACTCTCAACAATCTTTCAGGGGAAGAACTAATTATTTGATAACTCCCAAAATCAATAAATGCTGCGAAAGGGGATGGATTTATAGAACTCAATATTTTGTAGATGTTCCAAGGGATTTTACCTTCTATATGAGCTGACACCCTTTGCGAAAGGTTTGCCTGGAAGATATCCCCTGCCGCTATATATTCTTTAGTCTTTTTTACAATATCCATATAGTCTTTTTTTTTCATTTCATAAACAATCTTTGGGCTATGTCGCGATAATCTTTTTATCCTGGTTAATTTGTAGTGCTGTACAGAATTTCGAAATTCTCTCATAATTTTATTTGCTATTTTCTTCATAATATATTCTGCTTCATCGTATTTCTCTGACCAATTCACCGCTTTACCTGTTTCTTCTTTTTCTATACAATCTTTTACTCCCGGACAGACTATAATCCAGCATTTTTTATAGAGATGGTCAAAAGCAATCAAACTACTAATTATCAGAAAGTGTGCATCAGGTAAATTAAGATCATCGACAGCATAGCTTGGTAACCGTTCAAGATACTGGACAAAATCATAGCTAAAGATGCCAACAATCCCTCCCTGAAAAGGAGGTAGACATTCAAATGTAATTTGTTTATATGACTTAACAATTTTCTTGAGTATAGTAAGTGGTTTATTTGTATATGCTGTTGTTTTAACAGATGATTCAATTTCAATATCTCCATTTTTTGTCTTAAATATTAAACAAGGATTAAATCCTATAAAAGAGTATCTTGCAATTTTATCCGGACCTTTTACACTTTCCAGCAAGAAACTATTTGTAGAGGCTAAAGATTCATAGATTAGACATGGAGATGAATAAGATATCTCTTCATAAAGTGGCGGAATATTCCCATTGTTTGCATTTTTTAAGAAGTCAGATTTTGTTAGCATAATCATTTATCTGAGAATTTAGAATCTGAATCCAGATACAGATGTATGTAAATATGTATAACTTGGTTGAACAATTCTAAATATTTATAAGTGTTATTAGATGATTGTAGGAGTCTGGTCAATAGGTGTGTAAAAGGCATTTAGG
>MHEF01000032.1:6046-6581 GCA_001805125.1 Nitrospirae bacterium RBG_13_39_12 | reverse complement strand
AGGAAAAGGGAGAGATCCTCAAAAACCAGATCAGTTTTACGCAAGGCGCTACCCTCAAAAACTATAAGGATAAGGACGATTTTGTCAAAAACTACCCTTTTGCCCCCTACCAGTTCCTGTTGCTACAGAAGGTATTTGAATCGATCAGAAAGGCAGGCGCTACAGGCAAGCACCTTGCCATGGGTGAACGTTCCATGCTCGATGCCTTCCAGTCTGCGTCAAAAAACATTGCAGACAAGAGCATTGGGGCAATGGTTCCGCTCTATGAGTTCTATCCCGCAATAGAGAGTTTTCTCGATACCATAGTCAAAAGGACTATTGATCAGGCCAAAGATAATCCCGGACTGGAGCCCTTTGATGGACAGCTCCTCCGAACTCTTTTTCTGATCCGCTATGTGGATATCATCAAGTCGAATATAGACAATCTTGTGACGCTGAGCATTGATGAAGTCGATGCAGACCGTTTCAGTATCAAGCACAAGATTGAGGAGAGCCTCCGGCGGCTTGAAAAAGAAACTCTTATCAGTCGTAACGG
>MHEF01000032.1:5833-6028 GCA_001805125.1 Nitrospirae bacterium RBG_13_39_12 | reverse complement strand
GACCAATGAGGAGCGCGATGTCAGCCGTGAGATCAAGAACGTGGACATCTCCGGAAATGAGGAGACAAAGCTACTCTCCGAGTTGATCTTTGAGGATGCCTTAAAGGGTGACAATAAATACCGTTACCAGCCAAATAAGACCGATTACGGATTCAACCGCTTTTGTGATGGGCAAGCTCATGGCAGGGTTGACCA
>MHEF01000032.1:5368-5624 GCA_001805125.1 Nitrospirae bacterium RBG_13_39_12 | reverse complement strand
TCTCACCGTCTTGCAGGATGAGCCACAAAAGGAGATCCGGGCTATTCTTATGTCAAATGAAATAGGACAGGGTGCACTTAAACTGGATGGCACAGAGGGGAATGCCCAAGCCCTGAAAGAAGTAAAACAGTTCGTTGATCTGAGTGTTACACAAAACCGCCGTATACCTGTAGATGATCTCGTCAAAAGATTTTCGGGGAGGCCTTATGGCTGGCCTGAATGGGAGATTATTCTTTTGATCGCACGTCTTTTTATG
>MHEF01000032.1:4659-5342 GCA_001805125.1 Nitrospirae bacterium RBG_13_39_12 | reverse complement strand
GGGAGCAGCTATACAGCCACGGGAAGCAATTGAACCCCTTACTAAGTCGGTTAAATGGAAACTTGTCACAATCCTGAAGCGCAAAACCATCGGAGCCAAAGAACTTGCTGACAGTCGTGAACTCGGGCAAGACCTTTTCGGTCAGATCTGCCCAGAAACAGAAGATAAACTTTATGGTTTTCTCCGCGATGGTCTTACGGAGTGGAATCGCAGGCTCACTGGTTATAAAACGCTTGCTGACACAGGCAGTTATCCTGGCAAGAAAGAGATAAATACAGGTTTCAGTCTCATATGTAAATTGCTCTCAATCCGGGATAACTATGAATTCTTCCAGGCATTCAATCAGGCAAAAGATGACCTTAAGTGCCTTTGTGATGATATGCATGAACTGGACGATTTTTATACCAATCAGCGCACTACATGGGAACGATTGAGAAAGGCTATGGATGGCGTCTTTAAGCTTAATCGTCAGGAACTGGAGAAAGATGATGTTGTCAGTCAGGCATTATCAAGGATGGACCAAATATTATCAGCGTCGAAGCCTTATGGAATGCTTAAAGAAGTGGATACATTAATTTCGATTGTGCAGAAGTTTAACGATATCATTGTCGAGAAACGCCGTGAAATTGCAGTCCTGGAAGTTGATAAACTCATCGGTCAAATATCCAAAACCCTCGATGGAT
>MHEF01000032.1:0-4630 GCA_001805125.1 Nitrospirae bacterium RBG_13_39_12 | reverse complement strand
GCACTCAAGCCACTGCAGGATATCAAAAAACAATTGCAACAGGAGCAGAGCATTCCGGGAATGTTTTATCAACAGAACCTGGCAAAGGAACAATTTGACAACGCAATCGAGGTTATTGAAAACGAGGCTGGCAATAAGCCGAAAGGCGGGGCTACACCAAAACCGGTCAAGTTCATAAAGCCGGCTGTCTTTGCGACTAAGAATTATATCGAGACAGAGGAAGATATCGAGGAGTTCCTTAAGGCGCTGAAACAGGAGTTGATGGAGGCACTCAAGAAAAACAGTCGTATACGGATACAATAGTAAGGGGACATCATGCAGTCAAAGAGAAACAAATCAGAGAATTTCACAGGCAGAGAACCTGGATAATGTTTCGTTTTCTTCATACTGCCGACATACATCTTGACAGCCCTCTGAGGGGACTTGAGCTGCCGGAGGATGCTCCGCATGATCAAATTCGTGCCGCTACTCGACTGGCTCTTGACAACATGGTCGATTTGGCGATTCGGGAGAAGGTATCTTTTGTTCTTATTGCCGGGGATGTCTATGATGGCGACTGGCGGGATTTCAATACCGGCTTGTTCTTTAATCAGCGTATGGCTCAACTCAGAGATGCGAACATTCGTGTTTTTGTTGTCTCGGGTAACCACGATGCTGCCAGTCAGATCTCCAAAAGCCTACGGTTGCCTGATAATGTTCACGTGTTCCCAACCCGAAAACCTGACAGTGTTGTAATTGATGATCTCAACGTTGTCATCCATGGACAAAGCTTTGCGTCTCGATCTGTCATGGACAATATAAGCAGCAACTATCCAAAGGTGAAAAGCGGAGGCTTCAATATCGGGCTGCTGCATACAGCATTGTCTGGACGGGAAGGCCACGAGCCTTATGCACCCTGCACTGCAGATGGGCTGCGTGCAAAGGGATATCAGTATTGGGCGCTTGGTCATGTCCATCAGCGCGAGGAGGTCCTTGGTGATCCATGGATTGTCTTTCCCGGGAATATTCAAGGGCGGCATATCCGGGAGACCGGAGTCAAAGGATGTACCCTTGTTACGGTGGAGGAAAATCAGATTAGTCAGGTGGAGCATGTGGCCCTCGACGTCTTACGCTGGAATCTGTGTCAGGTAGATGTGAATGCCTGTGCAAATACTGACGAGGTTTACGAGCGCGTGCAGAAGGCCTTCGAAAAGACGCTCATTGAAGGCGATGGCCGCCCGGTTGTGGTACGGCTGGAGTTACAAGGGACAACGGCTGCTCATCAGAAGCTCCATGTGCAATCTGTCTATTGGACAGAAGAGTTCCGGAGCCTGGCAGCGAATCTTGGCGGCGCCGGTATATGGCTGGAGAAAGTGAGGTTAAAGACCCGTGAGCAGATCGACACTGAAACGCTGATGCAGGGTGACACCCCAATCGGTATGCTGTTGGCTAACCTCCGTGACATTGCAATAGATGTAGATAAATTGTCTGATCTTGATCCCGAAATGGCCACATTTCTCAATAAACTCCCCGCCGAGATTCGTGGAGGTGAAGATTCATTTGACCCGACTAACCCTATCCAGTGGGGGGAGATCATCTCTGATGTTAAGGACCTTCTGGTTGCTCGCCTGCTCAATTTAGAAGGACAGGAAAAATGAGAATCAAGCGCCTGGATATCAGAGCCTTCGGCCACTTCACCGATATGCCCCTCGACTTCTCTTCGGCGCTGCCGGGGCTCCACATCATCTTCGGACCAAATGAAGCGGGCAAGAGTACTGCGCTAAGAGCGCTCAGGGGTCTTCTTTACGGTATCGATAGCCGAACTCCCGACAACTTTATACACGACTATGGCAGGCTGCTGATCGGCGGCCACCTGGAGACGTCAAAGGGAAAAGAACTGATTTTCTGGCGGCGCAAACGAAATGTCGGCGATCTTCTTGACGGGCAAATGGCCGTCCTTGATGCCAGTGCCCTTACTGATTTTTTACAGGGTGTTGGAGATTCTCTGTTCGATACTCTTTTTGGCATAAACCATGAGACTCTTGTCTCAGGCGGTCGCGACATCCTTGAGCAGAAAGGTGATGTGGGGCAGGCGCTCTTTTCTGCAGGCGCCGGACTGGCCTCTCTGCATGGCATCATAGAATCCTTGGACAATGAGGGCGCAGAACTGTTCAAGGCAGGGGGCAGCAGGCCTGAACTGAATAAGGCAGCCAAAAACTTTCAGGATATTAAAAGGGAGATCCGTGATCTGTCCCTTTCCAGTCAGACATGGAAGGAACAGGAAGCACTCTTTGAGTCAACCTCGGCAACGCTGGTCAAGGCAGAACAGGACCGAAACTCCTGCCGCACTGATTTGGAGCGGCTGAAAAGAATAAGGCTGGCGATATCAGATCTATCCCGGAGACGTGCTCTGTTGGACAAAATAAAGTCTTTCGAGCCAATGGACCACCTGCCCGGCGACTTCTTAGAGCGGCTATCTGAAATACATGATAAAACTGAGGAGGCTATAGAAAAGCTTAGGAATGCCAATTCCCAGAAAGAGGTAATAGAGAAAAAACGGTCGCTGTGCTCTGTGAGGCAGGAGATCTTCGACCAGGCAGAAACTGTTGAAGCTCTGCATCAGCGGCTGGGAGCTCGACTGCAGGCGCAAAAAGACCGCCCCGGTCTTCACGAAAAGATGATCCGTTGTAAAACTGAGGCTGCAACTCTTCTGAACCAGGTTATCCCCGGTTTAAATCTTACTCAGGTAGACGAGATTAGGTCTCTTTTTGGTAAAAGACTGGAAATCCTCAAACTAGGGAATAAATATGCTGGTCTCCGGGAGCGCTTGCAGCAGTTGGAAAAGCAGTCAAAGGGATTCGAAAAAGGGATCAAGAAGGCGAAAAGCGATCTTGAAGCTATGCCTCCCCGTAAAGACATTGCAGTCCTTGTCACGGCTGTGGCGGGCGCGAGGAAGGCCGGTGATCTTGACAGTCATCTTCGAACCCTGGAGTTGGAGATCAAGACGCAACATTCCTCTGCCGAGACTGAAATGAAGCAGCTCATGCCCTGGCGAGGTCGAATTGAAGACATTCTTTCCCTCCCCCTCCCATCCTTAGAAACAGTCAATAAATTCGCGGATGATTTACGGGATGCTCATGATGCGGTTCAGAAAGCAAAGCAGAGCCAGCAGCAGCTTCAAGAGGAGATTGACCGGGTTAATACAGATCTCAGGGCAATGGAAAAGGTCGGAACTGTGCCGACTGAAAAGGACCTGATACAATCGCGGTCAAGACGTGATCAGGGATGGCAGTTTGTAAGGCGGTCGTGGCTGGAAAAGGAAGATATTACGGAAGAACTTAGGAGCTTTGGCGGAGAGAAAGAGCTTCCAGAGATTTATGAGGATGCTGTTATTTCCACAGATGAGCTATCCGACCGTCTGCGTAGTGAGGCAGAACGGGTGCACAAGTATGCAACCCTCTTAGCCCAGGCAGAGAAATATGAGGAGCAGCTTCAGAGGTCAAAGGAAGCGGAAAACAAAGCCGACCAGTGCCTGAGCCAACTTGAAATAGCGTGGCGAGAAACCTGGAAAGGATGCAATATTCAGCCTCTCTCACCAAGGGAGATGCGCATCTGGCTGGAGAAGTGTCAGGAAGTCCGGCGATCGCTTCTTGATGAGAAACTCAAGGAAGAGCAGAGGCAATCTTTTGCAGGTCAGATTCAGGGGCTTCGTGAGACACTTCTGCCCGAGCTACGGGAACTTGGTAGAGACAAAAAGATCCAGAGTGATAACTTGGAACCAATTTTGACCTACGCAGAGCAGTTCCTTGAAGAATTGAAGAAGAACAACGATCAGCGGCAGTCTCTGGAAGGCGAAGAAAGAAGGATTCAGGGGGAGCTTGAGTCAGCAAGAAAGGACTTGCAGGTTAGTCAAAAGGTCATGGCTGAATGGCAGGCACAGTGGAAAGAGCTTTTGGAGGGTCTGGGAATGCCCGAAGAAACCAGCCCAGAAGATGCAGCCGGTGCGCTGGAAAAGTTGCGCCAGTGTTTAGAGCAAATCGACAAGGCACAAGGGTTTGAACAGAGACTTAATGCGATTGATCAGCATAAGCTTGAGTTCTCCCATGATGTGGCCGCTATCATCCAGTCTGTCGCGCCTGAGCTTAATGAACTTTCTCCTGAGCAGGCTGTTGTTAAACTTCAGGTTCTCCTGACAGAGGCGAGAAAAGCGGTCTCAGTAATGGAGAAATTGACCGAAGACCTGGAAACCACTGAGGAGGATATTCGTCAGGCTAACGTTGCATTGGAGCTTGCCACTGAAAAAAGGAACGAGCTGAGAAAGTTGGCTCGATGCGAGGACGATGAACAATTGAAAGAAGTTGAGGTAAAGTTTAAGGAGTTTGTCGCTGCAAAACTCGAATTGGTACAGATAGAACAGACGCTGACCGGCATTGCCGAAGGTATTCCCATTGAAGAGTTGGAGAAACAGGGTCTCGAAATCGATCCCAACAGCCTCCCTGGTGAAATTGATGCTTTCGATAGAAGACTGAAGGACGAATTGGAGCCGCTGATCCGTGATCTTTCCGAGAAAAGGGGCGCAGCGCGTAACGAACTGCAGCGGATGGATGGAAGCAGTAAGGCTGCTGAAAAGGAAGAAGAGGCCCAGCAGGCC
>MHEF01000031.1:36715-44048 GCA_001805125.1 Nitrospirae bacterium RBG_13_39_12 | reverse complement strand
AAATCAGTAGAAAAAATTGCTGAGCGCAAAGGATTGAGTTATACGTCACTTCTCAGAATGTGGATTAAAGACTACCTTGCCAAGGAAATAAAACACGTTGCCTGAATGAAAAAGGGGGCTATTAAAAAATAGAAAACGTGAATTATCCAGTGTGCGACTTTGATGAAGAAATTCAACTGTGCGGCAGACATCTTCTGACAGGTCAAATCTTATATTAAGGCATTTCTTTTTCCCTTCCATCCAGAGCTTTTTTAGCCACTCGTGCAAATATTCCGTATCGAGATGTTCCTTTTTAGGTTTCAGGTATATTCTTCGCCTCCTTAGGCATTGTTTTATGAAAGAGTTCCATCTATGACTCAGGAGGGCAGTGACAAATAATTTCTTTTTATGTACAATAATGTACAAATAGTACAAATTAGAGGGAGGGCGAAAGCGTGAAAAACGTTATTTCGATCACAGAAGCAAGGAAGAAACTTCCGAGTATCATAAAGTCTTTTAAAGCATCTCCGGATGCTGTTTATCAGATAACAGTCCACGATGAGGTGGTTGCCGAGATAAAAAAGCCGCCAACTGTTAAACCTGGAGAAGCAGCAGCTAAACTCCTTGATTTGAG
Organism: Nitrospirae bacterium RBG_13_39_12; assembly: GCA_001805125.1. Lineage (GTDB taxonomy): Bacteria > Nitrospirota > Thermodesulfovibrionia > Thermodesulfovibrionales > SM23-35 > RBG-13-39-12. The sequence goes on along the minus strand of MHEF01000031.1, from coordinate 43,435 downwards.
AAAACATCTGCGCCCAAAAAGGAAAAAATGCAGGATATCTGAAAGTGTAAAAGACTATCTTTATGTCGCTGAGGATAGTCTTTGAACCTTCCTCAAAAGAAAGCTTTTTGTGATGCCATCTCTTACATAGTTATTAAACATATGCTCGATAACATCCCATGTTTTACTTTTGATAGAGACTTCATAAGCCTTGGTCTGATTGTTTATCCTTAAAAACCTTTGCCATCTTTTTCATCTGTTCTCACAGCGATGTTTTGGGATTTTCGGAAATCCTTTGGTGTTATAAAGGGAACCTTATCTTAAAAGTTGTTGTTTTATCATGGCTTTCAACAGAGATACTCCCGCCGTGGGAAACAACTATCTTATGAACTATCGCAAGTCCAAGGCCTGTGCCTCTATCTTTAGTTGTAAAAAAAGGCAGGAAAATCTTATCCAATATGTTTTCAGAAATACCATGTCCTGTATCGGATATAGAAATTTCCGGCAAGTCTTTTGTTGATGCTCTGATAGAAAGCTCCCCTCCCTGCGGCATGGCTTCAACAGCATTCTGAATAAGATTTGTAAAAGCCTGTCTTAAAAGTATTTCATCGCCCTTAATAACAGGGAGTCGATTAATATCAAGATTTAATTTTATGGCATTCTTTTCATTTACAAGAGTGTCTATGCAGTTTTTTATGATAGTTTTCAGATCTATATCAGAAATGTTGAGTTCAGCAGGTTTTGCAAAAGAAAGGAAGTCGGATATAATCCTGTCCATAACAACAATCTCTTTTGAGATAGCATCTACGATAGGTTTTGAAGAATCGTCTGCCTTTTTAGACAGGAGTTTAGTATAACCTGCAATTACTCCCATCGGATTCCTGAGTTCGTGTGCAATCCCTCCTGATAATTCCCCAAGGCTTGAGAGCCTTGCCCTCAGTTCCATCTGGGACTCGAATGCCTTGAGGTGGGTAAGGTCTGTGAATATAAGCAACTGACCTATTTTTCTTCCTTCCATGTTCTTTAAAGGAGAGCTTGTAAGCCCCAGCCATATCTTTTTACCAGACGGTGTTAAATAACTCACCTCAGCTCTTTCTATAAATTTTCTGTCATTGAGGAGATCTGATATCTGTTTGTTCAGGATATATGAATGATGTTTCCCGATAATTTTTTCAGCATCAACCTCGAGTATCTTCTCAGCAGCCAGATTTAATTTGGTAATTCTCATTTCTTCATCAAAACTCATTACTCCGCTTGGCACGCTCTGTAATATGTTCTCGTTATAGCCCTCGATTGCAGCAGCCCTGTTTTCTGCTTCCTGCCGAAGGACTTCAAGCTCTCTTTCCTTATCCTTAAGTTTAGATACAAGTTCGTGAAATGTATCTACTACAAAACCGACTTTTGATACATCCTTCTGCTCTAAGTTCTTCTTTTTAGCATAAAATCTTATGAATGTCCTGATCAGAAAAAAAAGAACCAGGATAATAATCAGTAGTACAACTGAATATAAAAATATTGTTTCTGACTTCATATTAATATATGCCGACCGAGATACCAGTAGAATATCTCCTGTCCGTAGAAAAGTGTTATAAATGCACCAAGCGCAAGATATGGCCCAAAAGGGATAATTGAGCCCCATGCCCTTCCTTTAAATGACATCAGCAAGATGCTGATAACAGCGCCTGAAAGGCTTCCAATGAAGGTTGTTAAAATTACCCCTTTCCATCCGAGAAAACCGCCGATCATTGCCATCAGTTTAATATCCCCACCTCCCATGGCTTCTTTTTTGAAAATACGGAAACCTACTTCTGCAACCAGATAATAAAATCCAAAGCCGATAAGTGCTCCTAAAAGGGAAGATTTTATTCCGAGTGGTGAATTTCGCAGGAATGGATCCATCAGGAAAAAGCTGCCTGATATTATTCCTATTGGAATTCCTGAAAGAGTTATTCTGTCTGGAATTATCTGAAAATCAATATCTATAAAGGTTATAACTATAAGTGCTGAACAGAAGAAGAGATAAATCAGGGTATGCCAACCAAAACCGAATCTCAGCAGTACTAAAACGTAAATTATTGAGTTCAATAACTCTACTAATGGATATCTAAAAGGTATCTTTGCTTTGCATGCCCTGCATCTGCCTGCAAGTAATATATAACTTAATATGGGAATGTTATCCCATGGACTGATAGTGTTGTTGCATGAAGGACATCTTGAAGAAGGTGAAATTATTGAAAGGTTTCTGGGTATCCTATATATACAGACATTAAGAAAAGAACCAACAATAGAACCGAACAGAAAAACAATAATATATGGAATTATTAAGGTTCTCATAATAGTGTGGAGATGGAATTGAGTGCATTTACTTTGTCATGCTGGCTTGTCCAGCATCTTTCTTCGCACGATTCCGAACAAGTCGGAAGGATTCTCTCCTCGGCGAGTCGCTGAGGCGACCCGACAAGCGGGAATGACGCACTAACTGAAGTCAATACTTTTATGCACATCCTAATATATCATGCATTTTAAAAAAATCCATGACCGGTTTGCTCTGTATAACCTCCGCGGAGTCTTAATTTGCCGTGGTGAAAATTGAGGGCCTTGTTATTTTCTGTCAATACTTATTCCTCTATCCTGCTTATCTCTGAAGCTTTTTTTCTCGTTAAATCTATCTCATTATTGATGGTCTCGATCTCTTTAAGGGCTTCAAGAATTACGTTATCTTTTAAGACCTGTCTGTCGGAATGTCCTTTTAAATCGTAAACTCTCTGCCCGATTATTTTAATCAATTCATCCCTTTTTTTACTCATATTTTCTGAATGGTAAAACAGTTTCATAACTGAGTATTCTACCTTAACCCTTTCTGAGATTAATGATGAAAACCATTTTATTTTTTCGATACCGGTATCGAAGTTATTTTTTAACCTTTTCAACATTTTACCTCCTCAAGGACGTTGAATTTATCCATGTCCTCAACCTGTCTTAAACAATTCAATTTTCCCTTCCCAGAATGTCTCGAGAGATTTCCTTAAGGGAGGGAACCCCTTTAAATCAGGATCTCTGTCGATTAGGTTGAATGCTTCTAACCTTGCTTCATTAAGCAGTGTTGCATCCCTGACAATATTTGCTATCATTAGGTCCGGCATCCCTGATTGACGTGTTCCAAAAAATTCTCCCGGCCCCCTTATGTTTAAGTCTTCCTCAGCAATCCTGAAACCATCACTACTTTTTACCATTATATCAAGTCTTTTTCTTGCTTCATCACCATAAGGTTCATACGCTAAGAGTATACAACAGGAATTATGAGAACCCCTGCCTATCCTTCCTCTTAGCTGGTGAAGCTGGGATAATCCAAACCTCTCAGCATGTATTATAAGCATAAGAGTTGCATTCGGAACGTCTACTCCGACTTCTATTACAGTTGTACTAACCAAAATATCTATTTCCCCTCTTTTAAAAGATGCCATTATCTCTTCTCGATCACCAGCCTTAATCCTCCCATGAAGTAATACTACCTTAAATTCAGGGAATAACCTTTCAAATGCATTTTTGCCTGTTATTGCTGATCTAAGGTCAGTTTTTTCTGACTCTTCTATTAATGGATAGACAACATATATCTGCCTTCCCTTTTTTACTTCTTCTCTAATAATATTGTAAATTTGATCCTTGTGTCCTGAATTAAACAAAAGGGTTTTAACAGGCCTTCTGCCGGGTGGAAGTTCATCGATAACAGAATAATCAAGGTCACTGTATAGTGTGAGTGCAAGTGTTCTGGGTATCGGGGTTGCTGTCATGACAAGCACATCAGGGTTGTCAGCCTTTTTCCTTAGCAGTGCCCTTTGCATTACGCCGAACCTATGTTGTTCATCTATGACTATTAGTCCGAGATTTTTGAATATTACCCCTTCTTGAATGATTGCATGTGTTCCGACCACTATGTCAATTTCTCCGGAAGCGATCTTGTTTAAGGGTTTGTCTTTTCCGCTTCCTGTCAGAAGACATATCTTCAAACCTGAGTCTTCCATGACCCTGTAAATATTGATAAAGTGCTGCTCTGCGAGGATCTCTGTAGGTGCCATCAAAGCTGATTGATATTTACATTCAGCTGCTACCAGCATTGCCATTAAAGCAATAATAGTCTTGCCACATCCGACATCACCTTGAATCAGCCTGTTCATAGGATAGTGACTTTTCATGTCTTTAAGTATATCACTGAATACTCTTTCCTGGGCTTTTGTCAGTTTGAAAGGAAGAATCTCGATAAATCTGTCAAGAATGGCACCTTTAGGGCTAAAAGAAATACCTTTTTCAAGTACCCTGTTTCTTTTAATCACAGCGAGACCAATTTCAAGCATAAAGAATTCATCAAAGGAAAGTCTTCTGTGGAAATTGCTTGTTCCTCTGTTAAGAAGTTCTACATCTGCAGAAGTATCAGGAAAGTGTATGTTTGCAATGCTTTCGCGAAGACCGGGCAATGCATTTCTTTCGAGGATTTCGGCAGGTGTTGTATCATGTACATCTTTAATACAAGTATTTATAATATTGAACATTATTGATCTGATTTGTCTTACGCTGAGACCACTGGTTACTCTGTAAACAGGCACAATCCTGTTTGTATGTACTAACGAATCGTCATCGGTCATGATTTCATATTCGGGGTTATCCATCTCAAATCCGATTCCCCAGTAAGGATTCCTCTTTACAACCCCGCAAAGCAAGACTTCTTGCCCTATTTTAAAATTCTTTTTCATGAATGGCTGGTTGAACCATTTACCCTTTAAAAGACTACTTCCGTCGTTGACTAAGAGTTCGAATATTTTGAGGTTTCTTCCAGGTAGCTTTTTTACTTCAGCAGAAACGACTTTCCCTGATACAGTTTCCATATTGCCGTATATCAGGTCACTTATCTTCTTGATATTGCTTCTGTCCTCATATCTATACGGCAGGTAATATAAGGCATCTTTAACTGTTTTAATACCTAGACGGGATAAAAGGCTGGACCTTTTAGGCCCTACACCTTTTATATATTGGATCTGAAAATTTGAAAGGTCTTTAACCATCAACAGATGGTATATCTTTTTTGACCGGGTCCTTTTTAATAGTATCCTGGAAAGTCCTGTCTGCTTCTTCCATTCTTATCTTAGAATATTCAGTGTCACTTAATATATCAATATCCCAGCCTGTAAGCTTCATTGCAAGTCTCACATTCTGTCCTTTTTTGCCTATAGCTAATGAGAGTTGCTGGTCATTAACGATTACCATGGCTGTCTTTGCCTCTTCATTTATTCCGATTCTGTCGACTGCCGCAGGACTTAATGCCCTTGCAATAAGCTGTCTGGGGTCATCAGTCCATGGTATTATATCTATTCTCTCCCCTCTGAGTTCACGCACTATTGACTGTACCCTTGTTCCCTTCATACCTACACATGCACCTACAGGATCAATAGAAGAGTTATTAGAATAGACTGTAAGTTTTGTTCTTTCCCCTGGTTCCCTTACAATATCCTTGATTATGACCAGTCCGTCATTAATCTCCGGGACCTCCATTTTGAATAGGGCTGCAACAAATTGTGGCATAGTCCTGGAAACTATAATAGACGGGCCCTTAGGTGTAAGCTTAACGTCTTCTATATATGCCCTGATAGTATCGCCTCTCTTGAGGGTTTCATTAGGAATCGTTTCTTTGACAGGGAGTACAGCTTCTGTTTTCCCGAGATTTAGAAAATATGCACCTTTTTCCCTCCTCATTATCATACCACTTATAATCTGACCAACCTTGTCCTTAAATTCATTGTAAATAACATCTCTCTCTGCCTCTCTCACCTTCTGAAAAATAATCTGTTTAGCTGTCTGGGCAGCAATTCTGCTGAAGTCGTGCAGGTTCAACGGGATGTTCACTGCATTGCCTTCTGCTGTGTCAGAGGAAAATTGCCTGGCGTCCTCAATAGAGATCTCTTCGTTTTTATCTGAAACCTTCGAGACGATCTTTTTAGTTTCAAACGCAACTATTTTGCATGTATCAGGGTCAATCAGGAGATCTATGTTAGTTCTTCCGCCGAACCTTTTTCTTGTAGCAGAAAGAAGTGCAGAACGCAAGGCTTCAATTAATATATCTCGGGATATACCTTTCTCTCTGCTAATCTGGTCTATTACGTAGCAGAGTTCTTTTGACATTTAAGCTCGACCTCCAGTTTTGCCTTTGATATTTTCTCAAAAGGTATATCTATCTCTCGGTTATTTACCAAAAATTTTAAGATATTTTTATTAATATTTATTATCCGACCTACAAAGAACTTTTGGTTTTCTATTTTCTCCAAGGTGACTATACGAGCTAGTTTCCCTTTATTTTTCTCAAAATCAGTAATGCCCTTCAGCGGTCTGTCGAGACCAGGGGAGGAAACTTCCAAAGTATATGGACCCGAAAATGGGTCTTCAACATTGAGTATAGCTCCGAAGTTTTTGCTGAATCTTTCACAGTCATCAAGTGTAACACCGCCTTCTTTATCAATAATAACTCTAAGCAAAAAATTACCCTTTCCTAATAGCTCGACATCAAATACTTCCAATCCGTGATTATCGGCGACCTCTTTTGCTAATTCTAAAACCTTTTGTTTTATATCATTCATTCAAGACCCTATAAAACAAAAGAGTGGGTGAACCCACTCTTAGATAAAAAATCATTTGAATTGTATAAATATAACAGTTTTTTATAAAAAAATGCAAATTCAGGGATGGGTGGTACCC
>MHEF01000031.1:36357-36641 GCA_001805125.1 Nitrospirae bacterium RBG_13_39_12 | reverse complement strand
TGCCTGTTCTGCTGGCGCCGGCTGCTCCGCCGGTGCCGGCTGCTCCATTGCCGGCTGTTCCGGTGCTGGAGGAGTAGGCTTACACCCAACCGTAAATACCATGACTAACATTAATGATAAGACTAATGCTATTAATTTCTTCATTAGTTTTCACCTCCTTCCATTGATATAAATAAATATCTTAAACAGATATTGTCATAGAGATTTTTTCCAATTTTTAATCTCGTAAAGAATTTTATATCTGATGATTATAAAAATCAAGGTATTTATTATAAACTTTTGAA
>MHEF01000031.1:28578-36329 GCA_001805125.1 Nitrospirae bacterium RBG_13_39_12 | reverse complement strand
AAATAATTAAGATAGTAAAATACATACCCTTAGATATCAAGATATCTATTAGTGTAGTCAAAAAAGCACTTTACCAGAAAAAAGTTTGTGGTATTTTTTTTGGTTTTGCCATCTCGCCAGCACCCTGATAGATAAGGGATGGGAATGTCTTTATAGTTATAAATTTATAGCAGGGGCGATTTTCTAATCGCCCCTGCTAGTCAGAAAGGAGTTTTCTTGAGATGTTAGTTATAGGAGAAAAGTTAAGCATAATAGCCAAAAGGGTACGAGAGGCCATGATGAAAAAGGACAAAGGTCCTATTCAGGATATCGCAATTTCCCAGTGGAAAGCAGGAGCAGGTATGATAGATGCCAACATTGGGCCTGCTGAAGATGGCGGTGAAGAACTGATGCAGTGGATGGTAACCTCTATACAGGAGGTTGTACCTCTTCCACTATGTCTTGATACAACGAATTATAGTGCAATCGAAGCAGGGCTTAAGGTACACAACAACCAGTGGGGGAGACCACTGATAAACTCCACATCAAATGATCCCGAGAGATTTGCAATGCTCGATCTGGCTGCAAAATATAATTCCAAGATAATAGGTCTAACAGTTGGCAAGGGAGGACTTCCTGCAGATGCCGAGGAGAGGGCTGCTATTGCAGCAGAGATAATGGCGAGGGCTGCGGAATATGGAGTTCCGTTGGAAGACTTATACCTGGACCCACTAGTACTTCAGATAGCAACTTCACAGGATCATGCATTAAAAGTTATAAAAGCTGTAAAAATGTTTCAGGAACTTAACGATCCACCCATGAAGACAGTCGTAGGTCTTAGTAATGTATCAAATGGGTGTCCAAAGCATTTAAGACCCATACTAAATAATTATTATCTTTCTTTATTGATATATGAAGGTCTTACTGCTGCCATTGCTGACCCACATGAGATTTTGCCGACGGTTAAAACAATAGACGTGATACTTGGCAGGACACTTTATGCCCATTCATATCTTGAAATATCATGACTGTAGAAGGAACTTAGAGAATTATTTTATAATATAAATAATATAAAATTTATAAAAATATCCTAAGTCAGGATGCAGAACTAAGAATAAAAGATAAATATTTGGAGGTAAAAATGGCTTTTATTCCGTTGAAAGAGACTAATACAGGTAAAGTTTATGCTGTAACTGTTGGTACTGCCTCCGGAGAAATTACCTTTGGGGGAGAAAATGTTTTACCTTTTCATTCCTTTGAAGGTCTGATACCAAATAAACCACTTATTGCATATGAGATACAGGATGTTCCACCCAGTGACTGGTCTGAGATTGTAAAGAAACCGTATAAGGATGTTTCGGGTGACCCTGTGTCATGGGCAAAATTCTGTCAGGATAACTTAAAGGCAGAAGCCATAGCACTCAGACTTATAGGTACTCACCCTGACAGAGAAAACCGTTCACCCGAAGATGCCGCTAAAACTGTCAGGGATGTAATTTCTGCTGTAGAAAGGCCTTTGGTTATTTTAGGCAGCAACCACGCTGAAAAAGATGCTTCTGTTTTGATTGCTGCAGCAGAGGCTGCAAAGGACAGAAATTGTATCATTGGCAAAGCTCAGGAAGCTAATTATAAAACTATTGTTGCCGCTGCAATGGCAAATAACCTTAAACTGATTGCCATGTCAGAACTTGATATAAATCTTTCGAAACAATTAAACATACTTATAACACAGATGGGTTTTGACAAAGAGAGACTAATAACCGACCCAATGTCTTCAGCTCTCGGGTACGGGCTCGAATATACATACTCGGTTATGGAGAGGATAAAACTTGCTGCACTTACACAGAATGACGCGACCATGCAGACACCAATGTTAGCTGATGTAGGGATGTATGTCTGGAAAGTAAAAGAGTCTCAGGCTAGTGAACAAGATTTACCCCAATGGGGTTCTGTCGAGGAGAGAGGGATAGCTTGGGAAGCTGTTACAGCATCAGCCCTACTTTTAGCCGGTGCTAATCTGCTGATAATGAGACACCCTAAAGCTATTAGTGCTTTGGACAAGCTGGTTGAGGAGCTGATCTGATGATAAGTTCTAAAAGTGTTGTTTATAAATTTGTGCTTAGAATTTCGAGATTTTTTTCTGGAGGTTTGAAATGGCTTTGACCGGCGTTGAAATATTTAAACTATTACCAAAAACAAACTGTAAAAAGTGCGGGTTCCCAACTTGTCTCGCCTTTGCTATGAAACTTGCGCAGAGGCAGGCATCTTTAGATTTGTGTCCTGATGTCTCAGAAGAAGCAAAGCAGAAACTTGGTGAGGCTTCTGCTCCTCCGGTAAGACCTATTACTCTCGGCTCAGGGGACAAGGCAGTTAAGATGGGTGAGGAAACAGTGCTTTTCAGACATGATAAAAGATTTGTTAACCCGTGTGTTTTTGCACTTGAAATAAAAGATACACTTGCAGAAGATGATATAAATATTAAAGTCAATGAAGTTATTGAGTCTGAGATTGACAGGGTAGGGCAGAAATTAAGGATTGATGCCATAGCAATTATTAATGATTCAAATGATGCGGTAAAGTTTGAGGCTGCTGCTAAAGTTATAGCAACAAAGGCTCCCGGGATTCCTGTGATAATATGCACGGTTAACCCTCAGGCTGCTGAGGCTGCAATAAAACAATTTGCAGATGAAAAACCGATTATATATGGGGTTAACTCAGGAAATGCAGAAGCAATGGCAAATATTGCAAAGACGTACAAAGCAATACTTGGTATTACTGCGTCCTCGGCATTTGGCGGGTCAGGCGGGGGACTTGATGAAATCTCAACCCTTACTGAGAAAGTTAAATCAATGGGCGTTGAAGATATGGTAATAGATTCAGGTGCTAGAAAAGCAAAAGAAATTATAGAACATAATACTTTAGCAAGAAGGGCGGCTATCAAGAAAAATTTCAAACCTCTCGGTTATCCGGTTATAACCTTTGCACAGCGTGAGGACAACCTTGTCGAGTTGCTTATTTCCGTGGTAGGAGTTGCAAAATATTCTTCAATAATTGTACTAAGCAGTATAGAAAAATGGAAAAACCTTGCCATGTTTACTCTGAGGCAAAACATCTATACAGATCCTCAGGTTCCGATGCAGGTTGAGCAAAAAGTTTACAAGATCGGGGAACCATTGCCAGAATCTCCGCTTTTTATTACAACGAATTTTTCTCTTACGTATTTTATAGTCTCGGGCGAGGTTGAGAACAGCAAGGTTGCGAGTTATCTAGCTGTTATGGACTGTGAAGGTCTTTCAGTGCTTACAGCATGGGCTGCTGGAAAGTTTACAGCGGCAAAGATTGCTCAGTTTATAAAAGAAGCCGGCATAGAGAATGAGATTAAACACAGAGAGCTTATAATACCGGGATACGTGGCAATACTTAGTGGTGCAATAGAAGATAAGCTTGAGGGCTGGAAGGTAACAGTTGGCCCGAGGGAAGCTAATGGAATCCCGGCATTTTTAAGATCCAGAATGGCAGGCAAATAAAAGTGACATTTTTAGGAGGTCAGGATGTCTAAAATAATAGCCTCTGAGGCAATAAGAGGCGCACATATACTTGTGAAGAAAGCTGGAGAGATGCTTGAAAAGACCATTGCAGAAAAAGGTAAGGATTTTGTATTTGAATTCCCTGATACAGCTTATAACTTGCCCATGATATATGCTATGACAGGTTTTCCTGTAAAGAACCTTTCCGACATGAAAGTTGCGCTCGGAATGGCAAAACAGTTGCTCCATTCAGAACCTGAAGATAGTGTATGGAAACCATATTTAGGTGAAGCCCTTGACTCGGGTATGGCAACACTATTTGCAGAAGAAATAATAATGGCATTACGTTATGTCAATGGCCTTGAGCCTGCAGTCGACCCTGATACAGGTTATGTCTATAACGGATTCATAACAGATACGATACAGAGGAATTTAGGTATACAGCTTGTTGACGGCACTATGCCCGGGTTTGCTGCGGTAGTTGGCGCTGCTCCTGATGATGATACAGCAGTTAAGATTATCAGAGAACTTCAGGAAAAGAATATCCTTATTTTCCTTTCAAGCCACGTGAACGGAAATAGTGTTACTAAGCAACTTTTGAGAAAGGGAATTGAGCTTGGCTGGGATACAAGAATAGTTCCCGTAGGACCAGATACAGAACATACTATCTACCCGCTTAACTGGTCAGTCAGGGCATCACTTATCTTTGGAGGGAAAAAACCAGGAGATTTTAAAGGACATCTCAGATATACAAAGGACAGGGTTTTTGCTTTTGCATTAGTTTTAGGTGAACTTGATACCATAAAGTGGACTACTGGTGCAGGTGCTATAAATATGGGCTATCCCGCAATCTGTGATACCGATGTCCCGGTAATTCATCCTACAGGGGTATGTATATATGAAGAAGTGGATAAAGAGTTTGATCATGATAAGATTGTTCAAAAGGCAATAGAAGTCAGGGGATTAAAGATAACTGTTGAGAAGCCTCCTATTCCTGTTTCGTACGGGCCGGCATTCGAGGGTGAGAGGATAAGAAAAGAAGACATGTTTATTGAGTTTGGCGGGCAGCGGACACCTGCGTTCGAGTTGGTGAGGATGAGGGAAATGGAGGATATAGAAGACGGTAAGGTTATAATTGTCGGAGAAAACTGGCAGGAAAGGTACGAGAAAGGTGGAAAGATGCCTCTCGGCATCGTCATTGATGTAGCCGGCAGAAAAATGCAGAAGGATTTTGAATCTGTATTAGAAAGAAAAATCCACCATAACATAAATGAGGCTCAGGGTGTGTGGCATATGGGACAGCGCGATATAAACTGGGTGAGAATAAGTCATAATGCCAAAAAAGATGGATTCACACTCGATCATCTTGGAATATTAAATGCCACCATGACCCACCACAGGTTCAGATCAATTGTTGATAAGGTTCAGGTTACGATTTATGTAGATGAGGCAGATGTGTTAGGTCTCATGGAAGAAGCAAGAATAGTCTATAAAGAACGTGACCAAAGACTTGGTGGACTTACTGATGAGGCAGTAGATTTATTTTACTCTTGTTTATTATGTCAGTCATTTGCTCCAAGCCATGTATGTGTTATCAGTCCTGAAAGACTTGGACTATGCGGTGCATATAACTGGCTTGACTGCAAGGCAGCATTCGAGATAGATCCCACAGGTGGAAATCAGCCCATAAAGAAGGGAGATATTTTAGATGAAAGATATGGTAGATATACCGGTATTGATGAATATTTGAAGAAAGCGTCAGGTGGTGCGCTAGAGACATTAAACCTCTACACAATAATGCAGAATCCAATGACCTCCTGTGGTTGTTTCGAGTGTATTGTTGCGATAATCCCTGAGGCAAACGGTGTAATGATAGTTCAACGTGGACACACAGAGATGACCCCTGTAGGAATGAAATTTTCCACACTGGCAGGGAGTGTTGGAGGGGGTACTCAAAACCCTGGTTTTATGGGAATTGGCAGGAACTTTATAACAAGCAAAAAGTTTCTTCATGGTGATGGCGGTATCAAACGGATTGTCTGGATGACAAAGAATCTGAAAGAAAGCATCAAAGAGGCATTTGACAAAAGAGCTGCTGAAGAAGGTGTTCCGGACCTTATGGATAAGATAGCCGACGAAACTGTTTGTAATGACTCAGAAAAGCTTTTAGAGTTTTTGACAAGTGTAGGACATCCTGCACTTGAGATGGAGCCGATACTATAGATATAGTCACTAGTCAATGGTCACCGGTCAATGACTAATGACTTAATTATGGAGGATAGAGGATATATGGAGAAGAAAATAGTAAAGAGTGCAAACGAGGCAGCTGAGCAGATTATTGAGTGGAGCGAGTCTCATGAGATAGAGACGTGCTTTGACAGGGCACAGAGACTTAAACCGTGTCCTATTGGAGCAACCGGTGCGTGTTGCAAAATATGCCATATGGGTCCCTGCCGTTTTGTTGGTAAGGATGCTGAAGAAGAAGCAAGAGGAATATGCGGAGCTACATTGCCGACAGTTGCTTCAAGAAATTTGCTGAGAATGGCAGCAGCGGGGTCAGCTGCCCATACAGACCATGCGAGGGAGATGGCATTTTTATTACTTGCGGTAGCCAATGGTGAAACCAAGGATTTCCAGATAAAAGATGTAAAAAAACTTTACAGAATTGCCGGATATATTGAGATCGAGTTCGAGGGTCGACCTGTCAATGATGTTGCGAGGGATGTAGCTAAAGCATTACTTGAGGACTTCGGACGGCAGAAGGGCGAAATTTATTTCGTTAAAAGAGCGCCTAAAAAAACACAGGAAAGATGGAAGAAATGGGGGATTACCCCTAGAGGAATTGACAGGGAAATAACAGAGGCGATGCACCGTACCCATATTGGGGTAGACCATGACCCTGACAGCCTGCTTCTGAGCGCTTTAAAGGTTTCTCTTGCTGATGGCTGGGGTGGCTCCATGATATCAACAGATCTTACAGATGTCCTTTTTGGTACCCCTAAACCGGTAAAAGGAGAGGCAAGTTTTGGGATATTCAAGGAAGATGAAGTAAATATAGTTGTTCATGGGCACGAGCCATCTCTTGCAGAGACAATCGTGGACGTGGTAAATGAACCGGAGATGATTGAGTATGCGAAATCAAAAGGGGCCAAGGGGATTAATCTTGGAGGCATGTGCTGCACGGCAAATGAGGTGTTGATGAGACACGGGATTCCGACAGCAGGGGGGTTTACAAATCAGGAACTTGCTATCATGACGGGTCTTGTTGATGCAATAACAGTGGATGTCCAGTGTATTATGCCTGCAATAGTAGAGCTGTCAAAGAGATTCCATACAAAAGTAATAACTACATCATACAAGGCTAAAATACAGGGAGCTGTTCATGTTGAATATGATGAACACAGGGCTAAAGAGATCGCGAGAGAAATAGTCAAAATCGGCATTGATAATTATAAAAACAGGAAAAAAGAAGGAAGTCATATAACAGATAAGCTTCCAATGATAGCCGGGTTTTCTCACGAGTATATCGAATACATGCAAGGCGGGTCATGGAGGGCTTCTTTCAGGCCACTGAACGATGCAATTATAGCTGGAAGGATCAGAGGAGTAGTCGGCCTTGCAGGATGTGATAATCCGAGAGTCCCCTCTCAGGGTCTCCACCGCTTTCTGGCGGTTGAATTAATTAAAAATGATGTGCTGTTAGTAACGACAGGCTGTGGTTCTCATGCGTGCGGTTCTGCCGGTTATATGACGCCTGAAATGGCTCTTGAAAATGCAGGCCCCGGATTAAGAGAGGTATGTGAGGCAATAGGCATACCCCCAATCTTACATGTTGGCTCATGTGTGGATAACTCAAGGATCCTGACAATTGCAGCTGCTATGGCTGAAGAAGGAGGACTTTCTGACGAAATAGGCGGTATGCCGGCAGTAGGGATTGCACCCGAGTGGATGAGTGAAAAAGCAATTTCTATTGGATGTTATTTTGCTGCATCAGGTTTCCCGGTGATTTTCGGAGGAGAATCACCAGTTGAGGCGAGTCAAGAGGTAACGAAGATAATGACAGAAGTTTGGTTTGAAAGATTTAAAGGTTCTTTACATTTTGAACCAGACCCTGAAAAAATTCTGAGCCTTGCCTTTGAATATATAGATAAGGCTAGGGAAGCACTTAAGCTCAGAAAGTATGAACCCGGTAAGTTTGCAACGGAAAGGGTTCTTATGGATATGGCCGCACGGCGTGAACTTGAA
>MHEF01000031.1:28418-28560 GCA_001805125.1 Nitrospirae bacterium RBG_13_39_12 | reverse complement strand
ATGGGAATATATTAAATTTATTATTTCCATATCTGATTAGGCTGATAGATAGTTTAGTGATAAAAAATTGTGCTTACTACACGTATCACGCACTTTGATTTTGGAGGGTAGATGAAGGTAGAAGAGCTGAATTCAAGAGAAG
>MHEF01000031.1:27732-28412 GCA_001805125.1 Nitrospirae bacterium RBG_13_39_12 | reverse complement strand
GGGAAATAGCAACATTTTTATCAACCAGAGCCATGAATGAAGGTATTCTGGTTTATGCCCTTCAGCAGATACAGGAGGACAACGGCTACCTGCCTGAAGATATATTAAGGAATCTTTCAAAGAAGCTTTGTATTCCACTTGCTGAGGTTTACAGTGTGGCAAGTTTTTACAAGATGTTTCATTTTAAACCCAGAGGCAGGAAAATACTCAAGGTATGTTTAGGAACAGCCTGTTATGTAAGAGGTTCAAAAAAAATTCTCGAAACAGTACAGGAAGAATTCGGTATAAAAAGTGATGAAACAACCGAAGACTTTTTAATGACCCTTGAAACAGTGGGATGTGTTGGTTGTTGCGGACTCGCACCTGTGGCTGTTATAAACGATAATGTTATAGGAGAAATCGGACCTAAGAAAGTAAATAAAATTATCAAATCTATAAGAGAGGATTGATCACACTCAATATTTAGTCTGATGAGGGGATTTTTAAATGGATAGACTGAAGAATTTAGAAGAACTTAAAAATCTCAGGGCGCTTCTGAAAAAAGATGTCCTAAAGCCGGACGTTAACAGGTTAAAAGTCTGTTGCGGTCTGCCCTGTAGTGTGTTAGGTTCTCATGAAGTCGCAAAGGAATTGGAAAAGGAATCTTCTAAGAGTGATTCAAAGATAGAAGTGGTTAAAAC
>MHEF01000031.1:18878-27638 GCA_001805125.1 Nitrospirae bacterium RBG_13_39_12 | reverse complement strand
TTTCTTCATTGACCCCCGAAGATGTTATAGAAGAGGTAAAAAAGTCCAATCTTAGAGGAAGAGGTGGTGCAGGATTTCCGGCCGGCATAAAATGGGCACATTGCAAGAAAGCAACTGGAAAAATTAAGCTGGTTATTGCCAATGGTGATGAAGGTGACCCTGGTGCGTTTATGGACAGATCGATCATGGAAGGTGATCCTCACAGCCTTCTTGAAGGAATGCTTATATGTGCCTATGCATTAAATGCTAATTATGGATTTATATATGTACGCCATGAATATCCCCTTGCTATTAGAACACTTAAAACAGCCATCAAACAGGCAGAGGAAATCGGAATATTAGGTGAGAATATCTTATCTACCGGATTAAATTTCAAAGTACGGATAAGAGAAGGGGCAGGTGCTTTTGTATGTGGCGAGTCAACATCATTAGTTGCTTCACTTGAAGGTGCAAGAGGGTTTCCAAGACCAAGACCGCCGAGACTTTCGGAGGCAGGCGGAGGAGTATGGGGATATCCTTCAAATCTTAACAATGTAGAAACATACGTATGTGTTCCTCCGATAATAGAAAAAGGCGCAGACTGGTTTTTGAGCATAGGAACTCAGGATTCTTCCGGAACCAAGGTCTTTTCACTCGCAGGTAAGGTTAGAAATACAGGGCTTGTTGAAGTCCCGATGGGTATAACCCTCAGAGAAATCATATTCGATATCGGCGGAGGTATCATAAACAATAAAAAATTCAAAGCAGTGCAAACAGGAGGTCCTTCAGGAGGCTGTATACCTGAGCAGTATCTTGATCTGCATGTTGATTTTGACTCTCTTCGAAAGGTTGGTTCGATAATGGGTTCAGGCGGAATGGTTGTTATGGATGAGGATAACTGTATGGTAGACGTTGCAAAATATTTCCTGTCTTTTTGTCTGTCCGAATCCTGTGGTAAATGTCCACCCTGCCGCATCGGCACTTACCAGATGCTCCAGCTCCTTGAAAAGATAACATCAGGGGATGGTGAGGAAGGAGACATTGAAAAACTTGAGAGGCTTGCAAAACTTGTAAAAACAGGCTCATTATGCGGGCTAGGCCAGAGTGCGCCTAATCCCGTTCTTACTACTATTAAATATTTCCGTGATGAATATGAAGAACATGTACATGATAAATACTGCAGGGCAAAAGTTTGCAGCGGTCTTGGCATGTTCACGATAGAACAAAGTGAGTGTATCCTCTGTGGCCTGTGCAAGCAGGCGTGTGCGTTCGACGCGGTTAAAGAGACAAGAAGAAGTTTCTTTATTGACCAGGACTATTGCACAAAATGCAAAGCCTGTTACCTTGCATGTCCTGTGGATGCTGTTAAGATAAAAAAGAAGGAACACTTGAAAATTGAAGGTGAATCAAAAATTCCTTCTGAGAAAAATAGGTAATTGAAAGAAATGCAGAATAAATTTGAGAAACGTTTCAGATTCAAAAAAGTGTATGATTGCTTTTAGAGATTTGGTTTCATATTTGCTTCCGGAAATATGTTATATGGCAAGTGAAATTTATTGAGGATAAATTATGTCAGAACAAAAAGAATTAAAAGTTGAGGACATAAAAACTGAGGCTGAAGAAAAGCGCTGCCCTGTTCAGAAATCACTTTATTATGTAAGTAAATTCCTTTCGGATATAATGTGCGGAAAGTGTTTTCCTTGTGCACTGGGAACTTATGAAGCAAAGAAAAGGCTTGAAAATATTATATCTGGTAAAAGCACAGAGGCAGATGTTTTTATTATAAAACGTATAGCAAATGACATGCTTGAAGCTTCTCGGTGCAAAAAAGGAAAAGATACCGCAAGATTTGTCCTTGAATGGATGAAATCAGATGCTCTAAAAGATCATTTAGAAGGGATATGCCATGATCGGGAATGTCTTGCGCTTATTGAATATAGAATCGTCCCGGATAAATGCATAATGTGTGGAGAATGCCAGGTTGTCTGCAAGCCCAATGCAATTGTTGGAGAAAAGATGAAGCCATATTTCAGTGGGTATCTTCCATTTGAGATAAGGCAGAAGAGATGTACCAAATGCGGTGACTGCATTAAGGTATGCCCAACTGGTGCAATTGTAGTTATTGATACAAAGGTTAAAGAAGAGGTCAAGGGTTAAAATAGTTAAAAATATAAAATTTAATCGGAACCTTGTCTGAAATTTTGCAGGGAGGAATAAATGTCAAAGATGGTTAAACTTACAATAGACGGCAAAGATGTTCAAGCTCCTGAAGGCATGAATATTTTGGATGCAGCTGAACTGGCTGGCATTCATATACCAAATCTCTGTTATCTCAAGGGAATGAAGGGGATTGGTGCTTGCAGGCTTTGTCTTGTTGAAATAGAAGGAATGAAGGCGCCTGTAATTTCATGTAATACAAAAGTCAAGGATGGCATTGTTGTAAGTACAAAGACAGAGAAAATTCTAGAGATCAGAAAATTCGTTATAGACCTTATTCTTTCAATGCATCCACTTGATTGCATGACATGTACGAAGGCCGGGGTCTGCAACCTTCAGAAATATGCATATGATTTTGAACTTAAAGAATCGAGCTTTACAAGGAAAAAAATGGGATATCCGACTGATGAAGCGAATCCATTTATAAAAAGAGACCCTGATTACTGCGTTCTCTGCGGAAGGTGTGTGAGGGTCTGCAAGGAACAGGGGACCAGTGTGCTTGAATTTATGGGAAGAGGAGTTGGTGCAAAGGTTGTTACTGTTGGTGACAAACCACTTCAGGAGTCCGAATGTACATTCTGTGGAAGTTGTCTTGATGCATGCCCTGTTAATGCCCTGCTTGAAGCGGACAGATGGCTTAAAGGAAGGGAGTGGGAGTATGAGAAAGTTGATTCAGTATGTCTTTTATGCGGCAATGGCTGTAATATTTCGGTAAGTACTAAGAACGGCAGAGTGCAGAAGATCAGGGCAGGAGCACCAGAAGGCTCTGCAGAGAGGTATATTTGTGCATATGGAAGATTCGGTTTTGACTGTGTTGAAGCAGAGACACGCCTTACATCTCCTTTTAAGAGGGTAAACGGTGAACTTAAGGAGACCACGTGGGAGGAAGCCCTCAGTATTGTTGCAGATAAATTGAAAACTGCAGGCGAGGACGCAGGTTTTATAAGCACAGCGGGGATAGAAAACGAAGATGCATTGACTCTTAAGAAATTTGCTAAAAATGTTGTTAAGACAAAAAATTTCGATACGACTGTGAATTTATATGCAGACAGTGATTCTTTAAAATTTTCCCAAACAGCAGATATCAATAAATCAGACCTTATTGTTCTGGCAGGTTTAAATCCTTCCCAATGGAAAAGGGTATTACCGGCGCTTGATGCCTCTGTGAGAAGAAGGGTTAACGGTGGAGCAAAACTTATAGTAATAAACTCATCTGATACAAAAATAGCCGAGGTTGCAACTGTAATTTTAAAAGGAGATGAAATATCCAGTCTGAAAGGTATTGCAAAGTTTTTGATACAAAAAGGACTTAGTTCTGACAAAAAGCTGGAGGCTTCTTTAAAAGATGTTGGGACATCAGAAGAAATCGAAAAAGCTGCATCCCTATTTGCAGAAGCTAACAGCCCGATAGTATTTTCTTCCCCGCCGATTTTTGATGCATCAGCCAATATCTCGCTGATTAAAGGAAAAGTTATCTGTGTTCCTCTTGAGAGCAATGCGCGTGGCGTTGCACTTATGGGGTTAACATCAGAAGGCAGAACTTATAAGGATATGATATCTGACGGTATGAAAGTCCTTTACACCGTAGGTGAAGTCCCGTTAAATAAAAAGCCGGATACAGATTTTTTAATAGTACAGAACTCACATCTTACAGATTTGGCTAAACAGGCAGACATTGTGTTGCCTTCAGCAACATTTTTAGAATCTGCCGGGACTATGGTTGATTATATGGGAAGACTGAAATATCTTCCAAAAGTGATAGAGCCTCAGGGAGAATCAAAGAGCCACAGGGATATTTTTATTCATCTTGCAAAGATTATGGGAGCTGCACTGAAAAGACCGACAGAGGCAGAAGTCAAAAAGGCTGCAAAGGTGAAGACCAAGCTGACAGTGAAACCTTTTGATAGAAAAAAGGTTTTTGATATATCGGCCGATGAGTTTATTGAATCTGTCAATGCCTCCGTTATTAACGGTTCAAGACTTCTGTGGCTTAAAGAGTCTGAAAAGGCGATGGCAAATACGTTAACTTAAAACGGTTGATAGCAAATATTCCGCTTTCCACTATACCTTTTTTCTCAATCGAGGAGAAATGGTGGTATTATATTCATTAAAGCGAATAATGCAGACATTGTTCAAAAATTTATTTAACTCGATGAATTATCGAGATTATTTTGATATGTTCTATTGATAAAAATATTAGCTATACCATTAGTTAAAGGTATACCAAGGTATCGAAAAATTAATTTTTTCACAACGTCTGCATTATTCAATTTCATTTTTTGGGCTAAAGAAATTACATGGCAGAAATCTACAATATAAAAATCCCTGTATTTGAAGGGCCGTTTGATCTCCTTTTACACCTTATCAAAGAGAACAAGCTGGATATCTATGATATCCCCATTGCCTTAATTACAAGCCAGTACCTCCAGTATATTGAGATGATGAAAGAACTTAATCTTGAAATAGCCGGGGATTTTCTTGTTATGGCTGCTACTCTTATACATATAAAATCGAGGATGTTGCTTCCGCCTGATGAAGAGCCACCATCAGGGGAACAGGAGGATCCAAGACTTGAACTTGTCCAGAAACTAATAGAATATCAGGCATTTAAGGAAGCAGCTACAAGCCTAAGAAACAGAGAAGAGGAGTGGATGAAGGTTTTTTATAAGGAGCAGGTATTAGAAGAGCAAGAACTTTACCTTTCTGACGTCAGTCTTTTTGACCTTATCGGCACATTCAAGAAAATACTTGATAAAGCACCGGCGGATATCATTTCTATTACAAAGGAAACGCTTACTATAAAGGATAAGATGTCTGTAATAATGGAGATGCTCGAAGGGCAGGAGGCTGTGAGATTTGAAGAGATTTTCCAGGCTGGAATTGATTCACAGCAAAAAGGTGTAACAAGAATTCAACTGATAGTAACTTTCGTGGCGCTCCTTGAATTAATAAGGCTTGGTCTTGCCAGGGCATATCAGGAAAGAGATTTTGGGAATATATGGGTAATAAATCCTGCAAAACGGTCAACAGCGGTTGATCGACCCAAGGAACTTTGATAAGTTCATAATCTTCTTAAGACTTGTAAA
Source organism: Nitrospirae bacterium RBG_13_39_12 (assembly GCA_001805125.1). Classification (GTDB taxonomy): domain Bacteria; phylum Nitrospirota; class Thermodesulfovibrionia; order Thermodesulfovibrionales; family SM23-35; genus RBG-13-39-12. Next base: position 22,356 of record MHEF01000031.1, on the reverse strand, counting down.
TGTTAAAATGAATTATGAACAAAAAACCTTTCGTCTCAATAATAATCCCTGTCAAAAATGAGGTAAGGTTGTTGAAAGCCTGTCTTGAGAGTATTTCTAAGCTTGATTATCCAAAGAGTAGCTTCGAGGTGATCGTTGCTGACGGAATGTCAACTGACAACAGTGCGGATATTGCGAGATACTATGGTGCTAAGGTTGTCTTGAACGAAAGAGAGACAGTCTCTCCCGGAAGGAATATTGCTTTTAGGCATGCAAATGGTGAAATTGTTGCTTTCACGGATGCCGATTGCCGTGTGGATAAAAACTGGATTAGTAATTCTTTAAAATATTTTGAGGATCGGAAAATTGGATGTGTCGGGGGGCCTAACATTACCCCATCTGATGAAGGCAGTTTTGGTAAAGCTGTTGGATTTGTCTTTAATCAAAAGATATTTTCAGCTGGTTCTGTTCATGCAAGAGAACTAAAGGAAATAAAGGAAGTAAAGAGTATCCCGGGTTGTAATGCTATATACAGAAGAGATGCCCTTGAGAAGGTAATGCCTATAGATGAAGCGCTCCTTACATGTGATGATACGGAATTAAACCAGAGACTCATTGATAACGGATATAAACTCTTATATACACCAGATGTTTTTGTTTGGCATTACAGGAGGCCAAACCCGAAAAGACTTTTTAAGCAGATGTACCGCTATGCCATAGGTAGACTGCAGGTTGGGAAAATGGATAGGAGAATGATAAACTTTATACATATTTTAATAGGGGTCACTTTACCTTTAAGTCTTATTGTTTTCATTTTGTCACCGATTGTGTTTACTCTCCTGTTTCTTTTATATATTTTGTTCATTATGCTTTATTCAGGATTGGCTGTAATAAAAACAAGATCGTTGAAGGTTTTTTTGTTGGTACCTGTTGTTATATCTATTATAATTTTTGCTTGGTCATCAGGGTTTATGAAAGAGTTAATTTTTCCGTTAAAAAATACAACTGGGAAATAGATGAAGAAGAATTTAAAAGAAAAACTTCATTACGAAAGTAAATTCGAATATTCAAAAGGTATAATAAGAACGCCTGAGAAATGGAAAAATTATTTCTGGGCGGCGTATTATAAAAAAATATTGTCCTCTCTACGCAGCAAAATTACAAAATATAACAGGGTTGTTTTTATAGGTATTGGATATGGTGATATTGTACCATCGTTGCAGTTTGAGGATAGAATAAAAATAATCGGGATAGATGTCAATTTTAATAGCTTACTTTCTGCAAAAGAACATACCTCAGTAATAATGGCTGATGGCTCATGTTTACCACTTAAAAGCAACAATGTTGACTTAGTTGTATGCAATCAGGTGCTTCATCACATTATCGGTCAAGGTACTCTTGATGCGACGATAAATGAATGTCACAGAATACTTAAGTGTGGAGGAGAATTTATAGCAGTTGAACCCAATTCCATGCATCCATCAGGGGCATTGATAAACATAGCAAATAGATTTCATAAGTATCATTTTTTAACGGGTGGATCTGATCATGAATTTGCAATATCCCCCTTTCATATCTTTAGAGTTTTAAGAAATAATGGCTTTTCCATTCTGAAAAGCTCTGCTGTAACATTCAGCCATCCCAGGTTTCCTTTATTTATACAAAAAATAATAAACGTATTAGATAATAAGCTCTCAAGATTTTACATGGGCGGACTTATAAATTTATACATAGCAGTGAAATAGAATATGAAAGTTACATTTCTTATCCCTCCTTCTCTGGACGGAAAGCCTGCTGCCGAAAGAATCTTTGGCTGCAACTACGGTATTTATACACAACAGAACATTTTTATTCTTTATCCTGCTACTGTGCTTAAAGAAAAGGGATATGATGTTTGCGTCAAGGATTGCCCGATTGAAAAGGTAAACAAAGAGAAGTTTATCAGGTACATAAAGAAAGATGACTCAGATGTCTATGTCTTCTATACAGTTTTTCTTTCCAAGTCAACTGATCTCGCAGCGAGAAATATGATAAGCAAAATAGATAGCAATTCGAAATTCATTTTCACTGGGACAGAACCCACATGTAATCCTGCGGATTTTGTTACAGATAGTAGCGTTGTTATCAGGGGAGAGCCTGAGGATACCATTGAGGAATTGGTTCGGGTTATTCATTCAGAAGGCGATTTATCGGCGGTGAAGGGTATCAGTTATATGAAAGACGGGGGAGTAGTTGATAACGAAAAGCGGCAAATAATAGATAATCTTGACTTGCTTCCTTTTCCTGACAGGTCACTTCTCAAAGCTGCCAACTATCATAATCCCAAATTGGGGTTGACCCCTTTTACAACCATGATTTCATCGAGAGGGTGTTCCTACAATTGTTATTACTGTGTTCCTAATTCTCTTGATTTTGCACGGGAGATAGAATTTAAGAGGCATGACCCGAAGGTGAGAAAACCTCCTGTCAGAATGCGATCAGCAAGGAATATTGTTAAAGAGTTCAGGATATTGCATAGGCAAGGATTCATATCAATTTCATTTCTGGATGATCAGTTTGTATGGAACAGCAGGCGTATTGTTGAGATATGTGAAGGAATCAAAGACCTCAGGTTGGAATGGTCATGCCTGGCGAGAGCGGATCACTTAGAGGATGAGTCAATGATAAAGGCGATGGCTGAAGCAGGGTGCAAATATATTGATATAGGTGTTGAATCATTCAATCAAGAGATACTCGATTACATTAAGAAAGGCCAGAAGGTAGAGTCTGTTTACAAAGCGGTAGAGTTGCTGAAAAAATACGGGATAGAGCCTGAACTGAACATCTTAATAGGCAGCTGCCCACTCGAAACGAAAGATACGGTTAACCATACCATAGAAGAGAGTATGAAGCTTGATGTGGATTATATCCTTTTTTCAATCTGCACACCTTTTCCCCATACAACTTTCAATGAAATTGCAAAGAAGAACAAATGGATGGTGACCGAAGATTATGTTCCTATAGACCCTGTAAGGCAATCCCTTATATCGTATCCTCATCTTACAAAAGATGACATGGAGGAAATTATAAGGAAAGCTTATTTAAGGTTTTATTTTAGGCCATCATATATTCTCAAAAGGCTGAGAAAGCTGAGGGGGTTAAAGGATTTTTTGAACAAAATTAAGACAGCCGCGTTTCTTTTAAGGAGACGGTGAGGGGCACATTTGAAAATCCTCCTGATTCAACCTCCTCCAAGAAAAATAGTAACTGAGGAAATTATCGTACCGCCTCTCGGTATATCCTATCTTGCTGCGGTATCAGAGAAAAGCGGACATACTGTATCAGTAATAGATGCCTTTGCAGAAGGGCTTGATATCAATTCCCTCGAAGAGAGAGTTAAAAAAATTGCACCTGATCTCATAGGTATGACAGGAATGACACCTGTGATTGATAACGCCATAAAGACTGCGAGGGTATGCAGAAGATATGTAAAATATATTGTAATTGGAGGCCCTCATGT
>MHEF01000031.1:17765-18839 GCA_001805125.1 Nitrospirae bacterium RBG_13_39_12 | reverse complement strand
TATAGACTATGCAATACAGGGAGAAGGTGAAATGAGTTTTTTATCATTACTTAATGCAATTGAAAGAAATACAGATACTAATAATATATCAGGGCTTATAACTAAGGAATTCGAAAATCCACCTGCTCAATTTATTAATAATCTTGACGGTCTTCCTTTCCCGGCAAGACACCTGTTACCGAATGAGAAATATAGATATATATTATCGAGAGGAAGAATTACAACTATGTTTACATCAAGAGGGTGCCCATATCATTGTATATTCTGCGATAAGGCTGTTTTCGGATCAAGATGGAGGGGCAGGAGCGCATCAAATGTTCTTGATGAAATAGAACATATTGTTAAAGACTTAAATATTAAATCTATAATTTTTTATGATGACCTGTTCACATTTAAAAGAGAGAGAGTTAAGGAAATATGTCAGGGGATTCTTGATAGAAGACTTGAAATTGAATGGAAGTGCGAGGGCAGGGTGAATATAGTTGATGAAGATACACTAAAAATGATGAAGATAGCCGGATGTTCAGTGATTGCATACGGAGTTGAAAGTGGTAACCAGAAAGGGCTTGATTATCTGAATAAAGGGATTAAAGTCGAGCAGATAAGAAGAGCATTTGAACTGACAAGAAAGGTAGGAATAAAACCGATGGCATATTTTATTCTCGGCATTCCTGTTGAAACGTATGAGGATGAACTAAAGACAATTGATTTTGCAAAGGAAATAAGACCAGCTTATGCACAATTTAGTATTCTTTCGCCGACACCTGGCACTAAACTCTATGATGATGCGATTAGAATGGGATGGTATAGAGAAGTAGATGCCTTGAACCCTATGGATAAAGACATTAAAAGACCCTCCATGATAAACGAAAACTGGGATGAGGATAAATTGAACAGGATTTTAAGAGAAGCGCACAGGAGATTCTATCTGAGTCCATGGTATATTTGGGAAAGGCTTAAGGAGATTAGGAGCTTGAAGGTGTTTATGAAAAATGCAAGAGCCGGGTTGAGGTTGGCAAGATGGTATGTGAGCAAGAGAAGTGGTTGATTATGAATAATGGCATAAGGCAGGCA
>MHEF01000031.1:8249-17695 GCA_001805125.1 Nitrospirae bacterium RBG_13_39_12 | reverse complement strand
GGTATAATGTTTAGATTTCTTAAGATATTAATTGTTTTTGCTCTCATTGCAGTCCTTCTGTACGTAGGGCATGGTTTTATTTTAGAAAAGGCGGGTAGATACCTATATTACAAAGATGAGATAAAACCCGCCGATGTTATAGTTGTATTGGCAGGAGAGGAAACAGAAAGAGTTGAATACGGTGTTGAACTTTTTAAGGAGGGGTGGGCAAGAAAGGACAAGATAATATTTGCCGGTGGGCCGCTTGTCTGGAAATACACATGGGCGTCTCTAATGAAAGAGCAAGCAGTATCCCTCGGTATCCCAAAGAAAGCTATATTGCTTGAAGATAAATCAAGAACCACAGAAGAAGACATATTATTTTTAAAGGAGATTTTGGATAAATATGGTTTTAAGTCCTGTATACTTGTCACATCTCCCTATCACAGCAGGAGAGCTGCTAAGATATTCAGGAAAATTCTGGGAGAAGAAAAAAAAGTAATAAGTGCTCCTGCAGAAAAAAGCTGGTTTAACTTTAGTGAGTGGTGGAAAAGAAGAAGAGACAGAGAAATGGTTTTAAGTGAATATTCTAAATTCTTATGGCTATGGATATTTGGCGTTAAAGATAATTCATCTGCATAAAAAAATCTTTATAGACTCAGTTCTAAATAAAGCTTCTGAAATCAGATCTCAAAAATTTAATTCAACAGCGTAGAAGTTATACTTTAATACACTTCTTATAACTAGTTAATTATATATATTATTTTGAATCTAAGCCTCAATATTTTTTAATCTAAAAATAACCTTGACAGAACACGAACAATATGATATGTTCAAAATATGAACGTTCATAAAATGAACAATGATGAGCGAGTTAATCAGGAGAATCAAGATACTTATAAGTCTTTACTGCTTCTCGATGAGATTTCAAAAGGAGAAGCCCTTTCTCAGCGTGACTTAAGCAAAAAGCTTAATATAGCTCTCGGACTTGTAAATTCATATATTAAGAACCTTGCTTCCAAAGGATATATTACTATTAAGGCAATACCAGCTAAAAGATATGCCTATTATCTCACGCCAAAAGGCTTTTCAGAAAAAACACGGTTAACATATCATCACCTCCAGAATTTTACAAACCTTTACAGAGAGGCAAGAAGAGACTTCAAAGAACTTTTCAACAGGTTTCATCATAAAGGCGTTAAAAGTGTTATTTTTGCGGGCGCTGATGAAGCTGCAGAGATCGCATATCTTTCTTTACAGGAATTTGACATAAAATTTGCAGGCATTGTGGACAACGAGAATGCAGGTAAAGACTTTTTCAAATATAAGATAATGCCTTTTGAGAGAATTAAGGAGATAGACGCAGACTTTATAATTATAAGCTCAGTTTTAAGAAGAGATGAGGTTTTTAAAAGACTGACAGAAGCAGGTATATTGCCTGAAAAGATAAGAAGCATATTTCCCCTGCCGTTTGAGAGTACGTAAATATAGGCTCCCAAAAGTCTCAAGCTTTTGGGTTTTTAAATAATGAAATGCATTACATCATTTTGTAGGACTGAAAACCTGGATGGCGGTAGCCTGCATAAATCCTGTCAAGAGTATAAATTTTAAAGAAAGGAAATTTTTTATGACTAAGAAAGATCCTGTAAATCTCTTATTAACAAGGATTAAAGAAAAAGAAGCATTAATTGGAATTATAGGCCTTGGGTATGTCGGGTTGCCGCTCGTAAAGGAGTTTCACAGGGTTGGGTTTCATGTTACAGGCTTTGATATTGATTCGAAAAAAGTGGCAATGCTTAAAAAAGGCAAGAGCTATATAAAGCACATCACATCGGATGTTGTTCGAAATCTTATTAAGGATGGCAGGTTCAAAGCCACAACAGACTTTGCAAATCTTAAATTTATGGATTGCATTATCATTTGTGTGCCAACGCCGCTTACAAAATACAGGGAGCCTGATTTATCGTTTGTATTTAATACAACCATGTTTATCGCAAAATATCTTCGAAAAGGCCAGCTTATAATTCTTGAATCCACGACATATCCGGGAACAACAGATGAGGACATGAAGAAAATACTTGAAGGAACAGGACTTATGGCAGGAAAAGACTTTTATCTTGCATATTCACCAGAAAGAGAAGACCCTGCGAATAAAGAATTTACTACATCGAATATTCCAAAGGTTGTCGGTGGCTATACCAGAGATTGTCTGAAGATTGCTAAAGCTTTATATGACTCAATAATTATCAGGACTGTACCAGTCTCTTCAACAAAGATAGCAGAAGCTACAAAACTTCTCGAAAATATTTACAGAGGAGTAAACATCGCGCTTGTTAATGAAATGAAGATGCTCTTTGACAGGATGGGAATTGATATCTGGGAGGTCATTGAAGCATCAAAGACAAAACCTTTCGGCTTTCAGGCATTTTATCCAGGACCGGGTCTTGGAGGACATTGCATACCTATAGACCCTTTTTATCTTACCTGGAAGGCGAGAGAGTATGATTTCCCAACGAGATTTATAGAATTGGCAGGTGAGATTAATACATCAATGCCTCACTATATTGTAGACAAGGTGATGGATGTACTTAATGAAAGAGGAAAAAGCATAAAAGGTTCCAGTATACTTGTACTCGGCTTGGCATATAAAAAAGATGTAGGCGATGTGAGGGAGTCTCCTTCACTTGAGATTATTGAACGTTTAAGAGAGAAGGGTGCAAAGGTTGATTATAACGATCCTTTTGTCCAGAAAACTCACAAAATGAGACATTACGATTTTAAGATGTTCTCTGTCCCGCTTACTGAGCAAAATCTAAAAAAATATGACTGCACACTAATATTAACCGACCATACTTCGTATGACTATGATTTTATTGCTAAACACAGCAGACTTATAGTTGATACAAGAAATGCAATGAAAGGTATTTCAGGTTCTAATAGAAGAAAAATAATAAAGGCATAAGCTGAAAAGTGAAAAAGATTATTAAGACATTTTAGGAATTTGTTTTACGGATAAAGGCTAACGTGAAAAATAAACAAGTTGAAGAGAACAATTTAATATGGCACAGCGGTTATGTAACAAGAAAACACCGCAATAAACTTAATGAACATAAAAGCGGACTCGTTTGGTTTACCGGACTTTCTGCTTCCGGCAAATCCACCATTGCCCACTGTGTTGAAAGAGAACTTTTCAGTAGAGGGATAAGAACCTACGTGTTTGATGGCGACAATGTCAGACATGGACTTAATGCCGACCTCGGCTTTAGCCGTGAAGATAGAAAGGAGAACCTCCGCAGAATTGTCGAACTTTCAAAATTAATGGTAGATGCAGGAATACTTGTATTTGCCGCATTTATATCACCTTACAGAGAAGACAGGGAGTATATAAGGAAACGATTTAAAGACGATAACTTCATAGAGATTTATGTTAAATGCTCTGTTGAAGAATGCGAAAGGCGGGATCCAAAAGGCCAGTATAAAAAAGCAAGAGCGGGAACTATAAAAAACTATACAGGAATTTCAGCGCCCTATGAAGAACCTGAAAATCCTGATCTGATTATTAATACGGAAAAGATGAAACTGGAAGATTCAGTGAGCAAGGTTTTAGAGCTACTGAATGAAAAAAAGTTCATATCTTCAGTGTAGTCTTTATTAACCTGAAAAATGCAGTTAGATTTTAAAGCTGATATGCACATATGCCTACCGTGAATTGCATTTATTGGGTTAAATAAGAAGGCATTTCAACCAGATGAAGCCACTAAAATGATTCAGAATAATGAAATTGTAATCAAACCCCGGAAAGGGTGGGTTCCTGTTAACTTCAGAGAATTATGGGCGTTCAGAGAGCTTCTGTATTTTCTCGCATGGCGTGACATAAAGGTTAAATATAAACAGACGGTTTTAGGCGCTGCATGGGCTATTTTACAGCCGTTTACTACCATGATAGTATTTTCCATACTTTTCGGAAAACTTGCCAAAGTACCTTCTGACGGAATTCCATACCCTATTTTTGTATATGCAGGACTATTACCCTGGAATTATTTTTCCTCGGCATTGAGCAATTCCGGAAACAGTCTTGTGGCGAGTTCAAACCTTATTACAAAAGTTTATTTCCCGAGGCTTATCATACCCGCAAGTGCATCACTGTCGGGTCTTGTGGATTTTATTATTGCTTCAGCTATTTTGATAGGCATGATGTTTTTTTACCATTTTACTCCAAACATTCTTGGGGTGGTTATGATTCCGGTTTTAATATTTTTAATCTTTATAGTTGCGGTTAGCTGCGGCTTATTGCTTTCAGCGCTCAATGTTGAATACAGGGATTTCCAGCATGTGATACCATTTATTGTACAGATATGGATGTTTGTTACGCCTGTGATTTATCCTGTGACGCTTTTCCCTGAGAAATACCGCTGGCTGCTATCTTTAAATCCCATGAGCGGTTTCATAGAAGCTTTCCGTGCTGCAACTCTCGGACATCAGCCGATTAACTGGAATTTATTAACTGTTTCATTAGTGGTTACTTTTGTGATGTTTATTGCAGGAATTTTTTATTTCAAAAAAGTCGAACGTTCATTTGCTGATGTAATTTAAAATTAAATTTTAAATACCAAATCCTAAATTCTAAACAAAAAATCGAATGACAAAAATCCAAAAATTGAAAAAGTGGACAGGCAACTTTAAATTACAGGGATAAGACAATAAATATGGACAAAGAATATTTTTTAGAGGTTGAGGAAGGAACAGTCGCATATGTATATTTCAAGACAACAAAAGGAGAGGTCACAGAATTTGTTGTAAAACTTTTGTCTATATTTGAAGGGGAATGGCATGAAATCCTTAGATACGATAGTGGACATAGCTGTCCTCACAAGGATATACTTAATATAGATGGTGAAGTAATAAGAAAAGTCTGGTATGACTTTCTTGATAATGGGCAAGCGTTGACAATGTCAATAACGGATATCAAAGACAATTTCGAATTTTATAGAGAGAGGTATCAGAAATGGCTAAAAGGACAATAAAAGAAAAAGAAATAACAGAACATTTACAAAAGGAAGGGTTCAAGGAAATCAGGGAAGCAGAAAAACTTGCTAAATGGTATAAAAAAGCATCTGAACGCCCATCCTGTTTAAGAGCAGTACAGAGGAAAAAAATAAAGAGTTAGACTTATTAGCCTGATAGCTCGTGCCAGCCTTGGCCGAAAATATATAGTATGTTGGCAACCTAAAATCTATCTAGCAAGCAATCAAAAAACAAAAATCATGAATAATCCAATTATCGAAATTTCCGGACTTTCAAAGCAGTACCGAATAGGGACAAAGACGCCATACAAAACCCTTAAACCCAGAGGAATTTAATGCTTTTCAAATATGCTGAAAAATGCTAAGTTAGTTGCAAAATTGAGTATAAGGAGGACAAACGATGAGCAGCAAGAAAACCTATAAAGAGCGGATAGTAATTGATCCCGGGATTCATTTTGGAAAGCCCTGTGTAGCTGGTACACGGATTCTGGTAGAAAATGTGCTTGAATTGGTACAAGAAAATATTCCTTTCAGCGATATTATTGAAAAATATTATCCCGATTTGGAAATTGAAGATATTAAGGCTTGTGTAGGATATGCAACAGATTTAACCCGTTCGGAAGAAATTCATTTTGAGATAGCTTAATGCGTCTGCTTATTGATCAAGATGTGTATAGAATAACAATAGAACAGCTTAGAAAATGGGGGCATGATGTATTGACAGCTAAGGAGCTTGGTATGCAGCGAGCAATAGATAAAGATTTGCTGAGGAAAGCTATAGAAACGAATCGGTTGTTCATAACAAGGGATAAGGATTTTGGGGCTATCGTTTTTTTAGAAGAATCCTTTTCCACAGGGGTCATTCTTTTAAGAATCACTCCAGTATCTATTGAGGATGTGCATCGAGAACTTTATCGCCTTTTTCAGGAACATGCCGAAGATGAATTAAAACATTTATTTTGTGTAGTTGAACCTCATCGTCATCGAATTCGCCATTTATTATAAGATTATCCTGGACTTTTAAACTACCCTACTTTAAAAAATGAACCCAATCATTTCAGTCGAAAACCTTAGTAAGCAGTACCGAATAGGGACAAAGACGCCATACAAAACCCTAAGAGAGACTCTTATGAATGCTGTAACATCCCCTGCAAAACTGTTCAAGAGGAGTGGGTCAGGCGAGAACAATACAATATGGGCTTTAAAGGATGTTTCTTTTGAGGTTCAGGAGGGTGAAGTCCTTGGCATTATCGGACGTAATGGAGCAGGAAAAACTACATTATTAAAGATTCTTTCAAGAGTTACAGAACCCACAGAAGGGGAGGTCAAACTCAATGGAAGAGTTGCGAGTCTGCTTGAAGTTGGAACAGGGTTTCATCCGGAACTCACAGGCAGGGAGAATATCTTTCTTAACGGAGCGATTCTTGGTATGCGGAGGGAAGAAATTAGGAAAAAGTTTGATGAAATTGTAGCATTTGCAGAGATAGAAAAATTTCTTGATACCCCTGTTAAGCGTTACTCAAGCGGAATGTATGTGCGACTTGCGTTTGCTGTTGCAGCCCACTTGGAGCCAGAAATATTACTTGTAGATGAGGTACTGGCAGTAGGAGATGCACAGTTTCAGAAAAAGTGTTTGGGAAAGATGGAAGATGTTGGGAAAGAGGGAAGGACTGTTATTTTTGTCAGCCATCAAATGGATATGGTGCGCGCCCTTTGCGGTCGTTGTATTTTGTTAAGTAATGGCGGTGTATTAGCTGATGGTGACTCAGGAAAAGTAACAGAAACTTACATCCAATATCTTGGTTATCAAAAGGCTGTAGCATCTTTTGAGGAAAAGGAAGATGCGAATTTAGAGTTACAAATTGTCAAGGGACGGGTCGTTAATGAAAAAGGTGAACCTCAGGACAGGTTCGATGTCTTCGAGAAGATTACAGTCGAGTTTGAGTATATTGTCAGAAAATCGATGGATGGGCTGGTTGTTAATTTTGAACTAAAACGGAATGGAATGACCCTTTTCCTGTCATTCGATACCGATACAGACTTTCAAAAGCTTGAGTTCAGAACTTCTGGGCTATACAAATGTCGTGTTGAACTACCCTGTCCGTTATTAAAACCCGGAAGGTATTCGATAACCACAAATACAGGCATAGCAAATACCTGTACATATCAGAGGTTGGAAGACATATTGACTTTTGATGTTGAATTATATTCTAAGCCTTCATCACTGCTGAGCTATGCAGAAAGAAGGCCTGGGATGATAGCAGTCCCTATAAATTGGGATACAGAAATAATAAGGAATTGTTGAACGATGGGGGTTAACAAGATAAATAGATTCACACAGGTTATTGTACCGATATTTGAGATTGATGATAAAGGATTAATTAAGCCTAACCCACTGTTCCACCGTCCTGTAGATAAACTTCACAGCCGCTGTATCGAGTACCCTTTTGCTGCGTCAAGAATAGGGGATGCCAAGTGTATCCTTGATGTCGGCACGGTTAAGTCAGCCCCTGCATGGATCTCGTGGTTGGAAAATTTACCTATTGAAGTCTATGCAACCGATTACGATGAGCCGTTCAAACCTTTTGAAAAGATTAAATTTTATCAGGCTGATATACGGAAACTTCCAATTCCTGACAATACTTTTGACAAGGTTATAGCAGTCTCTGTCATCGAGCATATCGGACTAAAATTACCACAGGTCTTAACAGATAAGATTCCAGATGTCAGCGAAGACGGGGATTTGGAAGCGGTACGGGAATTGGCAAGGGTACTTAAGCCCGGCGGCGAGCTTATTATGACAATGCCTTTTGGGATGAAAGATGATCTCATTCTGGGCAACCAGGCACGGAGTTACACAATCGATTCTATAAAGAATTTCGACATTGTAATAAAAATAGTACACCTTGAATATTATGAGTATCAAAGTAAAGATATGGTCGAAAACATCAGGCCATTGGCTAATGTGGAGCAAGTTAGTTTTAGAAATAAAATTTATAAAAAAGTAAAATCGTTAAGCGGTATAGCACGTTTTTCAAAGGATCAGCGTCACTTATTAAGAGTTGAAAGTGACGAAGTTATCGGTGAAGTGACCTGGCGGAATATTCCTTTTTCACAGACAAGGGCTGTGCACAGGAACCATATTGAAGGTGTGGTTTGCGGTGTATGGAAGAAAGTGAATTAGAATTTTTTAAAAAGCAGGTTAGACGTGAAGAAATGATAGGGCAAAACAGAGATGAGAGGAAATAATGGACTACACAGGAATTTATAAGCGTTTGATGAATACCTTCAGAAGCAAGCAATCAAAAGGCCTGCCACATATAGTCATAGTGCGTAAATTTATCCCGAAAGGCTGTAAATTTGAAATCTCTTCTCCAATAGAGTCATTTCGCATAGATGAGTATGGTGGAGAGGAGGAATTCACCGGCCTTATCATTAACGAGCTCGGCAAAAGTGACGTTTTATATGATATAGGCTCCTGCGTCGGCATGGTAGCCGTCCACGCCGCTTTAAAGGGATGCAAGGTCGTGGCGTTTGAACCTGACCATAATTACAGGGCCAGGCTGGAAACCAATCTCCGGCTTAATAATGTGAATAATGTCCAGATCATAAAATGGGCTGTATCAGATACGGTTGGAAACGTGACCCTTTATACGGATGGGATTGAAGGTAACTCTCCAAGCCTGCGTAAAGTGAGAGACCGTGGCCAAGTTACTGTTCCTACTGATACTGTTGATAACGCCTTGAAGCGTAACGAGGTACCTTACCCTGACGTGATAAAGATGGATATAGAAGGTGCTGAGATACTTGCATTGCGTGGCATGAATAAACTACTTGCCTCCGTTTCGTCTCCTCGGAAAATTTTTATTGAGATTCATCCAGAGTTCCTGCCAGAGTTCGGTTCTTCTACCGAGGAAGTTATAGAGATATTGAAATCGTTTAAGTATAAGCAGGATTATAGGGCACAGAGATATAATCAAATCCATTGTATATATAGAAAAATATAGGCATGATTAACAATAGTAAAATGCTGAGATTTTAATGAGCAGTGATAGAATAGAAATCCTTTCGGTAGATATCCTGAATAATCATAGGCCGCTTGTTCAAGAATTCTGGCAGATCAGTAAATCGTTAAAAATAGGCTTAGGTTGGCATTACCTTCTTGACCTGATCTGGTCTGCCGAAATGCTTTCACCTGTGCAGGGTAAGCGCATATTGGATGCCGGAGCGGGGTTCGGCATGATACAGTTTTGGCTGGCCTCAAAAGGCGCTGACGTTGTGAGTGTTGACCGTGAAAGCAGGGCTAATATTGGAAGACAAAGCCGTGAATGGTGTACGATAAAGGGACTCCGCTCTTCGGACTTAAGCCGACTTAAAGGCCCCAGCATCCTTGATTTCCTGCCGCCGAAGAACCCGAAGGACTGGGGTAAATACCCTGATAAG
>MHEF01000031.1:5489-8242 GCA_001805125.1 Nitrospirae bacterium RBG_13_39_12 | reverse complement strand
ATACAATGGCAAGGCGTTTACCTGTTAAGAGCGCGCCTGAGGGCCACGGGACATTATGGATATACAATCAGGATTTGTCCGATATGGCTGATATCCCGGAATCGTCAATCGACGCGATAGTGTCCATCTCAGCGCTCGAACATAACACTATAGATGGGCTCCGCAATGTCGTAAAGGAGCTTTTGAGGGTTTTAAAGCCTGGAGGTAAGCTCGTCGCAACGCTTTCAGCGGCAGAGGATAAGGACTGGTTCCATGAGCCCTCAAAAGGCTGGTGTTATACAGAAAAGACACTCAGGGATATCTTCGGCCTGCCTGACTGCCCTTCCAATTATGACAAATATGATGAGCTTTTTGATGCGTTGAAAAAAAACAATGAGCTTAAGGAAAACCTTGCCGATTTCTATTTCAAATCAGACGATAACGGCATGCCCTGGGGCAAATGGGATCCAAAATATCAGCCTGTAGGTGTTGTAAAAGAGAAGCATAAGGTAACCCTTTTGGAGGCATTGTAAAATGTTATTTTTAACATACTGTGCTTTAGCAACAGTTGAAGAACTTTTTCAGTATAAGAGTAAAGGGTTTAAACTATCAGAATTTCCTGGCTATACAGTTGATCAGTGGGGCATCAAAGCCCACAATCGTCCTTGGATTGAAGAAAGAGGACAATTCGCCAAAGGCCAGAAAATTATTGAAGTCGGGGGGGGATATTCTCTTTTGTGTAAATATCTAAATGAGAAATATCAGGTTGAAGCTTGGATTGGTGATGATTTTGGGATAACCACAGGAACATCAGAGATATGGTCGCGATGGGCGAACCCTTACGAACATGCAGCTAAAAATCCTCAAATTAAATATGTATTCGAACCATTTGGTAATTTTTCTGATAAATACCCAGATCAACATTTTGACAGAATTTTTAGTGTTTCAACATTGGAACATATCCCCTCCGAACATCGTTTGACTGTTTTCAAAGATATGCATCGCTGTTTAAAAACAGGGGGGATGGAGCTTCACACTATTGATATCTCAAATGTCGGACCTGAAAAAATTATCATGTCATCTATTGTAGAGAGAATTCCTATTTTAAATAAAAGGTGTTGTTCAGAAATACAATATTGGATCGAGATAATTAAAGATTCGGGCGTTAAGATTGTAACTAAAATACCAAGCTCGTTCCAGATACTGGATAGGCGTATTCTTGTTGAATCCCCGGATGTTGTTTATCGTTTTTATCCGCCAAATGAAGCACCAAAACCATATAGTCCTAATGTGTCTTTATTGTTTGTTATTGAGGATAAGTAATGACTTTATACGGGCATATGAAAATTATCGCCCTATTGCCTATGAAAGGGCATTCAGAGCGTGTCACGAACAAAAATATGCGTGATTTCTGCGGCCGCCCGCTCTATCATGCAGTGATGGAAAGCCTCCTTCAATCTAAATATATATCCAATGTTGTTATCAATACAGATAGTAATGAAATCAAAAAGGATGCTCTACGGTTTTTTAAAGACGATATAGTCATCCATGACCGTCCTGAAAGCATCCAAGGTGACTTCGTTTCGATGAATAGAATTATTTATTATGATATTGAGCGGCTGGAAGGAGACTATTTTTTACAGACACATAGCACAAATCCTCTCTTAAAATCGAAGACAATTGACAGAGCAATCGAAAGATATTCTAGTGCACTAACTGAAGGATATGACTCTCTTTTTTCCGTTACTCGTTTTCAAACAAGGCTTTATGACAGCAATGGCAGAGCGATAAACCATAATCCAGGTGAGTTGATAAGAACACAGGATCTTCCGCCAGTCTATGAGGAAAATTCCTGCCTATATATTTTCAGTCGTAAAAGTTTTTGGAAGAAAAAAAGGAGGATCGGTGAAAATCCTTTTATGTTTGAAATACCACGTGAAGAAGCCTGGGATATAGACGAAGAGATAGATTTTGAAATTGCTGAATTTTTTTATAAGAAATTACACGCAGATTAAATGCAAGAAGATACCAAAGCCTCCATAATCATCCGTGCATATAATGAAGAAAAAAACATTGAAAAACTTCTGCAAGGAATTAGGAATCAAAAAGCCTCTTTCTGGTATGAGGTTATTATTGTTGATTCCGGCTCGACGGATAATACTGTGAATATCGCTCAAGGGTATGGTGTTGAGATTGTGCACATCTCTCCGTCAGAGTTCTCATTTGGTTATTCACTAAATAAGGGAATAGAGAAAGCAAATGGAGATTACTGCGTTTTTATCAGTGCACATTGCTACCCTATAAATGAGTATTGGCTTGATAATTTAATTTTACCTTTTGCCGACGGGTCTATAGCACTTGTCTACGGCAAACAGAGAGGTAACCAAATTACAAAATACTCAGAGCAACAGATATTTAAAAAATGGTTTCCTGAAAGTAATAGTGGGAAACAAAATTCACCGTTCTGTAACAACGCAAATGCAGCAATCAGAAAGAGCCTTTGGGGAAAGAACAGATACAATGAAACTCTTACCGGTCTGGAGGATATTGATTGGGCAAAGAACATAATCTCACAGGGTTACTCTATATTCTATGCTTCTGACGCAGAAGTGATTCACGTTCATAACGAGACGTTCTTACAGTTATATAGGAGATATGAAAGAGAAGCCATCGCAATGAGATCCATTTATCCTCATGAGACATTCACCTTTTTTGATTTTATTAAGCTTTTTACATTGAACACACTGAGCGATTACATTCATGCCCTTCAGGAT
>MHEF01000031.1:1203-5474 GCA_001805125.1 Nitrospirae bacterium RBG_13_39_12 | reverse complement strand
AATCTCTTAAGTATTCCTGCCATGAGACTTTTTCAATTCAGGGGAACTTATAGGGGATATAAATTCAGAAAGCCGATTTTAAGCGATCTGAGACAGAGGTTTTATTATCCGAGAAGGACTGACATCTTTTCTTCACAAAAAAAGGCTAAAAAAAATGATTGACAGGGTTAAGCGTATATATGACATATCGATACCGCTTACGAAGCATCTTCCTGTCTGGCCGACAAGTGAAAAGTTTAATATCACATGGGTAAAGAATATCGATGAAGATGGTGTCAACGAGAGCCACCTCTCTTTTAATACGCATTCAGGGACGCATATAGACCTACCTTATCATTTTTTGAAATCAGGGAAGAAAATGGGAGATATCTCCCTTGACAGACTGATAGGAAGTGCTATGGTGGTTGATTTTCGCAGTAATGGAAATATCAATACCGAGTTTTTAAGTAAGATAAGCATTCCCTCAGGTTGTAACAAGTTACTATTTAAGACAAAAAATTCTCTTGATAGAACCATAAAACAAAGTAAATTCAGTGAAGATTATGTTGCCTTGAGCCTTGAAGGAGCGGAATGGGTTGTCAAAAATGGTATTGATCTTGTAGGAATTGATTATCTGTCTATTCAGAATTTTAATGATAAAGACAACCGAATTCATAAGACGCTGTTAGAGAATAACATAGTGATATTGGAGGGACTTAATCTGAAGGATGTGGGGGAAGGCGTATATGAGCTTTTTGTTCTTCCGTTAAATATTCCGGAGGCTGAAGGGGCTCCTGCAAGGGCAATATTGATAAAGGAGGATGCTTGATGAAGAAGGTACTGATTACAGCGCCTTATATGATTAGAGAAAAGAAGACGGTTGAAGATTTATTTAAAAGGAAGAATGTGAAATTAGATTGGGCAAAGGTAAAGGAACGTCTTGAAGAGAAAGACCTGTTAAAGATCATAAAAGAATATAATGGAATTATCTGTGGCGATGACAGGATTACTAAAAGAGTTCTAAGCGAGGCGGTTAATTTAGAGGTGATTGTAAAGTGGGGCACGGGGATAGATTCTATTGATAAGGAGGAAGCTGAAAGACGTGGTATCCCTGTCTTTCGTACCCCCAATGCATTTTCAGATCCGGTTGGCGATACAACAGTAGGGGGCATTCTGGCATTTGCAAGAAACATATTTACCAGTGACAGGCTGATGAAGCGGGGCGAGTGGGATAAGCCCATAAGCTATTGTTTGTCGGAAAAGACAGTGGGAATAATTGGGTTAGGAAATACAGGGACTGCTGTAGCAAAACGCCTTTCAATTTTTGGTCCGATTATTTTAGCCAATGATATAGTTGAAAAGGACACGGAAATAATCCGTAGATATGGGATAAAGATGGTCAGCAAGGATGAACTTTACAAAAAGGCTGATTTTATTTGCCTGCACTGCGATCTAAATAAAACAAGCTTTCACCTCCTGAACGAGGTAGCTTTCAAAAAGATGAAAAAGAGACCTTATGTTATTAATATGGCAAGGGGGCCGATAATAGATGAGGCTGCTTTGATCAATGCGCTAAAATCCGGGAAAATCGCAGGCGCAGGGCTTGATGTTTTTGAAGAGGAACCGCTTCCAAAAGACAGTCCTTTAAGGAAGATGGATAATGTTATACTTTCTTCTCATAACGCTAACAGTAGTCCTTATTATTGGCAGAAGGTGCATAAAAATTCAGTTAAGATGTTATTGGAGGGGTTAGGCATTGAAAAAAATAGTCCTGATAACAGGTGTTAATGGCGGGATAGGATCTGCAACGGCTAAATTATTCGCTAAAAAAGGATGGTATGTTATCGGAATAGATAACCGTAAGGTAGAATTACCAACATGGATTCACCATTTCATTAAAGCTGACGTCTCTGATATGAAGGCATGGAAAGAAATCTCTGCCAAAGTTACAAAAATGAAAGGTCATATTGATGCGTTGGTCAACAATGCGGCCATTCAGATCTGCAAACCCCTTATTGAGACAACTCCTGAAGAATGGGACACCGTCATGGCAACCAACTTACGTTCAGTATACCTGTCAATTTACTATCTCCATTCGCTAATGCGCAATTATGGCGGGTCTATTGTAAATGTAAGTTCAGTGCACGCTGTAGCTACCTCAGCTAATATTGCGGCATATGCTGCCAGTAAAGGAGGGCTACTAGCATTAACACGAGCACTATCTATAGAACTTGCACCATACAAAATTCGTGTCAACGCAATACTTCCCGGTGCTGTGGATACCACTATGTTACACGCAGGTCTTAATAGAGGACATATTATCGACAAACGTGTAAGCCAACAAATTGAAAATCTTGGTAAGAAACATGTAATTGGTAGAATTGGACGACCTGAGGAAATTGCGCAGGGCATCCTTTTCTTGGCTGACAGTGAAAGGTCATCTTTTATGACAGGTCAGGCATTGATAATTGATGGCGGTGCAACTGTTAAGTTAAGCACGGAATGATCGCTCATTGTAATCTTATTGATATGAAAAAAAAATGGTAAAAGAAATATTGAGGCAAATCTTACTCCCTGCTAAAAAAAGGGCATGGGAATATCTCAAGTACTATTATGATTCAGAATATCGTGAATGGTATTTCAAACACTCTAAGCGTCTTCTAAGATTCAAGGATATCCATAAAGGAGAGGGCTGTTTCATTATTGGAAATGGACCTTCTCTCAAAACGATGGATTTAAAGCCTCTCAAGGATTACCATACATTTGGGTTGAACAAGATATATCTGATATTTGACAGAGTTGATCTGAATCTCAGTTATCATGTTGCTGTTAATCCTTTGGTAATTGAGCAAAGCGCAAGAGAGTTTGAGTCTTTAGTCTGCCCGTCTTTCCTTTCTTATAGAGACGCGCGTTATTTAGTTCGCAATCTTGAACATATTTATTTTATAGCATGGAGAGGCCCGATTACTTTTCAAGAAGATATCACCAAAGAAATTCATGGAAGTACAGTGACCTATATTGCAATGCAAATAGCATATTATATGGGGTTTAGTAAGGTTTTTCTGATTGGGGTGGATCATAACTTTAAAGTGATGGGCAATCCAAACGAAAAGCAGTTCTTGGTAGGTGAAGATGTAAATCATTTTGACCCAAAGTACTTTAGTAGTAAAGAATGGCATTTACCAGATTTAGAGGCATCAGAATTGGATTATCATCTTGCAAGATTTTACTTTAGCAGGTCCGGACGACAAATCTATGATTCCACAGTTGGCGGAAAATTGCAGATTTTTCAAAAAATATCATATGAGAAGGCCTTAGAGATGTGCGGTAAAAAGCTGATAAAATAGAGGGGTATAGATTTTTAAATATGATCAGCATAATTACCCCGGTTTATAATGGTGAAAAATATATTGAAGCCTGCATCGAAAATGTAATTGGGCAAAAGTGTCCAGATATTGAGCATATTATTATTGATGGCGGCTCAACAGATAGAACAGTAGAAATTATTAAACAATATGCAGAGGCATATCCCCATATTCGCTGGATATCCGAAAAAGACAAGGGTCAATCAGACGCGATGAATAAAGGGAATGCAATGGCTGTGGGAAAAATATTAGGATTTCTTAATGCGGATGACTATTATGAGCCAGAAGTGTTAAATCGCGTTAGAGAAATATTTTGGAAGCTGCCTGAGCCTAGTCTTATAGTAGCAAATTGTAAAGTATGGGACAGAAATGGAAATCATTATTTAAATAAACCATCGAAGTTGAATTATGTCTATCTATCGATGGGGGGTGAATATCCATATAATTCATCATCATATTTTTATCATAAATCTTTGCATAAATTGATTGGAGGCTATAAAGTTGATGAGCACTTCGCCATGGATGTAGATTTTATTCTGCGAGCTGTTAAGGTTGCGCATACTAAGTATATAAATGAAACATGGGGAAATATGAGATTTATTCCCGGAACAAAGACCTATACAGATCAACTTATAGGATTGAGTGAAGAACGTTATCAAAATATTCTTAAATACTATCAAAGTCAATTATCTATGATTCAAAAGTTGAAAGGAACGTATTTAATAATTTGTTTTGGGTTTAAAAAAGTAGTTAAAAGAATTAGTTGCATAACAAGATGGATATGATTCTAGTCTCTATTATCATACCGACGTTCAATCGTGCCAAATATCTTAAACTTGCTGTGGATTCTGTTGTAAATCAAAGCTTCCCACCCGATAAATTTGAGATTGTGATTGTTGATAACGGTTCTACGGATGATACAAAGGA
>MHEF01000031.1:0-1069 GCA_001805125.1 Nitrospirae bacterium RBG_13_39_12 | reverse complement strand
GGTTAAGGAAATTGATCCCAATTATGTATGGGGATTGAATTTTTCAATTCGTAAAAAAACACTTTTTGAATTAGGAGGTTTTCATCCAGACTGCATTCCAAAACATTTGCAGCGATTTCAAGGTGATGGTGAGACCGGACTTGCAATGAAAATTAAAGAAAAGGGATATAAAGCTATTTATCAGCCACGTTCCTTGATTTATCATGCTATTCCATCTGAGCGTATGACCATATCATATTTTGAAGAACGTATGTTTTACCAGGGAGTTTGCGATTCATTTGGAGAAATACGTAGAAAAGCAGGGTTGTGTGAAGATAAAGATTTGGCTTCTCTCGGTAATTCTTCCTATGGAGAAGAATCATTTTTGGTTAAATTTGTAATTGTTTTAAAAGCCATAGTTAATAAATTATTTAATGTAAAGTTTAAAAAAATCAGAGAAAGATTGAATCAGGCATATACAGAAGGTTATCAATTTCACCAGAATGAAGTTCAAAATGACCCTAAATTACTGCAATGGGTTTTGAAAAAAGATTTTTTTGATTATAGGTTACCAGAATGAATGTTCTGATAGTTGGCGGAGCAGGATATATAGGTTCACATACTAATAAGTTAGTTCATCAAAAGGGATTTCGTACTATTGTTCTTGATAACCTAAGTCGCGGTCATAAAGAACTTGTAAAGTGGGGGACATTTATATTAGGAGATTTAAAAAATAAAACTTTACTTCAGGACATTTTTCGAAACTACTCAATAGACGCGGTAATGCATTTTTCTGCCTTTGCATATATTGGTGAATCTTATAATAATCCTGCAATTTATTACCAAAACAACGTGGCTAACACAATAAACTTGCTTGATGTAATGTTGGAGTATGATATTAAGAAGTTTATTTTTTCCTCTTCATGTGCTATTTTTGGAGAGCCTCAATATTTGCCCATCGATGAGAATCATCCAAAAAATCCTATAAATCCTTATGGATGGTCAAAATTAATGGTAGAAAAAATCTTAGATGATTATGATAGAGCCTATGATTTGAAATATGTAAGTCTTAGATATTTTAATGCATCTG
>MHEF01000030.1 GCA_001805125.1 Nitrospirae bacterium RBG_13_39_12 | reverse complement strand
ATAATATAAATTTGCATAATATATTTCTTGACAAAGTTGTCTGAGAATGATATAAATTTTGCAGATTATTTTTTGAGAAGCGAAGCAGAGTGCTTTTATAAATTAATTTGTAAAGGCCTTCGTTGAAGGCCGAGACCTTTTGAGAGGGAGGTGATGCAAAAGAATTTAAGACGTAAGAAGTGGGGAATAAAAAGTTGTAAAAACCGCCATTGGCGGATGAGTTAAGAGTGTCTGGATTTTTTATATCAAAAACCCAAACACTAAACATTCAAAAAAGGAGGGATAGTAAGTGAGAAAATATCTGGCATTAGTTTTAAGCGTGATTTTTATACTATGTTTTACTGCTACTGCCTTTGCCATCCATGAAACAGGTGAGCCAGTATCAGCAGTAGGTCCGGCCAAGATTACCCTTGGCGGTAAGATCCTAGTAAGGGGCTGGTATTTTGACAATGTCTCATATTATGCAGCTTCTGCTCCCTATAACTATTCTTTCAATTTGCCTGAGTCCTCAGATTCCCAGGCTCTTTACACAACAAACGCATACCTAACGGTTAATGCAATGATTGGGGATAATGTCCAGGGCTTTATGGAACTCGAAACAACTGCAGGCGGAAGCGGTAACCCTAACACAGGCCTGTACATCTGGGGTACATATGATACGAAACCTGCATCAGATCTGTTTTTCCGTCAGTTATGGGTACAATATACAGGCTCAGGTCTTTTGGGCGCTCCTTCAGGGATTAAGGCAGGTCACATGCTGATAACTCTCGGTGAAAAACAGTTCCTTAACAATGAGAGATTTGGAAATGATGCGATCCTGTTATGGGTAGACCCGACAAAGGAACTGCATATAGCGGTTGGAACAACAAAATTGAATGAGGGATACTATAATGTCCACTCTGATGACGTCGATGGTTACATAGCTGTAGTAACATATATGCTCGACAAAAAGAACACCATTGGTGCAAACTATTTATTAGCACACAGCGACGGAAATTTACCTTCTGAGGTGTCACCTCCCAATTGCGATTCACTTAATTTCCAGAACGTTGGTCTGCATGCAAACGGCGATATTTCAGGATTAACCTATGCTGCAGAAGTTGACTTCCAGTTTGGAAAAGCAAAAGATGTTGGCTTTTCCGGCACTGATGCAAAGTTCAGCGGCTGGGGAGTATTTGCAAAATTGGGATACATGATTGACCCTATTAACCTGAGGGGTTCCTTTGCAATGGGTAGCGGTGATGATGATTACAGTGATAA
The DNA here is from genome assembly GCA_001805125.1 of Nitrospirae bacterium RBG_13_39_12. Classification (GTDB taxonomy): domain Bacteria; phylum Nitrospirota; class Thermodesulfovibrionia; order Thermodesulfovibrionales; family SM23-35; genus RBG-13-39-12. Next base: position 4,511 of record MHEF01000030.1, on the reverse strand, counting down.
CAAAATTAAGGAATTTCAGACACTTCAGGGCCCTGATCAAACAGGTCCTCTCGCAAGATTTGTGCACTATACACAGATTTATGAGCGCACAATATCAACAACATCCCAAAATTCCGTAGTAACCACAACTTTAGGTGGAAATACCAGGAACACAGGTATTGCCAATACTATCTATTACAACCTCGGCATCGATGTAAATCCGGTAAAAGAACTTAGCTTATCCCTTGATGGCTTTATCATCAGGGCAACAAAGAATGAGTTCGGTTCAAAAAATGCTGGAACAGAAGTTGATTTCAAAGGCACATACAAGATTGCCAAAAACCTCAACTATTTCGTAGAAGCCGGAGCTTTCTGGCCTGGGAAATATTATGAAGACTATTTTGGTATTGACAAGAAAACTGTTACCCAGGCAGTACACGGACTTTCTCTAACCTTCTAAAACTCAGAAGGCTATTTGTTAGCTTTGATAAGAAGGGCGGCTCGAATGAGCCGCCCTTCTTTATTGTTTTTCACTCCCTTTTCTGTTAAACTTTACTGATGTTTTTAGCATTTCTTAACACTTTATCATTAACCCGAAAAATGCAGTTAGATTTTTAAAGCTGGTAGGCACATATGCCTACCGTGAATTGCACTTTTTGGGTTAACTATTTACAAATATCATGACTTATAGAAAAATCCTTAGCGAGTTTAAAAAGAAAAAGATACTTGTAATCGGAGATTTGATACTTGACCGCTATATATGGGGAAAAGTTAAGAGAATATCTCCGGAAGCGCCTGTGCCTGTTGTAGAGGTTACAGACGAGGAGTTTCTTCTCGGCGGCGCTTCAAATGTAGCTAACAATATATTATCGCTCGGAGGCCATGCAACAATAGTTGGTTTAGCCGGCAACGACAGGGCCGGAGAAATACTGATGGAGATGCTTGAAAAAAAAGGGATACAATGCGGGTGTGTATTTTTAAGCCGGCGGCCCACAACGGTTAAGACAAGAGTAATAGCTCATAATCAACAGGTGGTCAGGTTTGATAAAGAAGTCATAGACAAGATCGACGGAAAAGCCCTGAGAGAACTCAGGGGATATATTCTAAATAATTTACAAAGCCATGACGCAGTGATTATATCTGATTATAAGAAGGGTGTTGTATCTTCTGAACTGGTTAGAGATATAGTCAAATATTCGCGGCAAAAAAATATCTTCGTCTCTGTTGACCCAAAAGTAGGTCACTTTCACTATTATAAAAATGTCTCTCTTATCACGCCCAACGTCATGGAGGCATCTATAGCATCAGGCATAGAGATTAAAGACGAGAAATCACTTATAAATGCAGGTGAGTCACTTCTAAAAAAATTATCATGCACAGCTGTATTGATTACCCGTGGGGAACACGGCATCAGTCTATTTAAAAGAAAAAAAGTTACACACATTCCTACTGTTGCAAGAAATGTATACGATGTTACCGGAGCAGGAGACACAGTGATAGCAACCTTTACTATTGCATATGCAGCAGGGGCAACTATGGAGGAGGCAGCGGTCATCGCAAATCATTCAGCAGGCATAGTCGTCGGTGAGGTTGGCACAGCAGTGGCAACACAAGAAAAACTTATCGAGTCTTTTAAAACCTTCCGCTCTTGTTCCCCGTTATTCAATAATAAAATGCCCAAAATCTATGACTCGTAGAGCAGTAGCGCTGTTTTCAGATGGTCTTGACAGTATTCTTTCTGCAATTACAGCACTCAAACAAGGGATAGAAGTAAAAGCAATAAAATTCCTTACTCCTTTCAACTGCAACTTGAATGATGTATCTCTATGCTCTAACAGCACTTTTTCCGTTGCGGAAAACTTTGAATTTGAAGTCAAACTCTGCAACCTCTCGGATAAATTTATAGAAATAGTAAGAAATCCCAGGTTCGGTTATGGACGAAATATGAACCCTTGCATAGACTGCAGAATCCTTATGCTCAAAGAGGCAAAATTGTTTATGGATATGGTAAAAGCAGATTTCATAGTAACAGGCGAGGTGCTGGGCCAGAGACCCATGAGCCAGAAAAAAAATACATTCTATCTCATTGATAGAGAAGCAGGACTTAAAGACCTTGTGTTGAGACCACTAAGTGCTAAACTTTTGAAAATTACTTTCCCTGAGACACAAGGTATTATTAACAGGGACATGCTTTATGGTTTCAGTGGACGCTCAAGAAGACCACAAATAGCCCTGGCTAGAGAACTTGGAATTACAGGCTACCCTACACCTGCAGGTGGGTGTCTTCTAACAGAACCTAATTATGCGTGTAGACTTAAAGACCTCTTAACTTATACCACCATTCTGTCTATCAGAGATATTAGCCTTTTGAGAATAGGCAGGCACTTTAGGTTCTCTCCTTCATGTAAGATTATTGTTGGTAGAAACGAGGCTGAAAATGAACAAATACTGTCTCTGCACAAGAAAGAGGATTGTCTGTTGAATGTCGAGGGATACGGAAGCCCGATAACCATTATAACAGGAGAAATCACCGACGAAGCCCTGAAGACCGCAGCCTCCATTTGCGCAAGATATTCTGATGCCAAGAATCTTTCCATGGTAGGGGTTAGCGTTTATGGTAGAGACATAAGTTCTAAGATACAGATTAGCCCGGCAGATGAATCTCTCCTCGAGAATTACAGAATAGAGTTTTCCGGGACAAAAAAGGTCAAGGACAGAGTATATAGATGACTATCTTGACTTAAGTTTCAATATTTACTTATACTTACGCACTTTTTACGAAATCAAATTTTGCTATAATTGTTATAGATATGAACTTTAATTTAGATAATTTTTCTATTGTAGTTCTGGCTCAAGCTCATAATCCAAGCATCTTGAATCCAGATTTCTTAAAAAATAATGGGATAATAGACCCTTCATTCAAACCTAATAACGTTATCTGCACGCCTCCACTATCACAAGTATCGTATATTGAAGGTTTATCGATAGTGGCAGAGTTCGAAAAATTACAATTTATCGATATTCAAAAGGAACGAATTCCTTTTGAATCACCTATTCCAGAAATAGCTATCAAATACATTAAAACTTTGCCGCATGTGCAATATACTGCGGTTGGTCTGAATTTTAAAGCTCATTATTATTGTAAAGATAAAGAATTTACTTTATCTTTTTTACCTGATAAATTTCTTAAAGACGGCATCTGGAATAGTTACGGCGATCATTTACCGACTGTAGGCTTGAAGTTTATTTATCAGCTAAAAAATATTAAATGTACAATAAATATGGATACAGGCTCAATTTCGCGTCCGAATGAACCCTTACAACCTATAATTGGAATCACTGCCAATTATCACCTTGATTCAACAAACATGGATGAGATTATCTCTTTTCTCGATAATTGGAAAATACATTATAATCATTTTTCGAAAATTGTTATTGACACATTTCCGGAGGGATAAACAATGCAAACAACCCCTACAAAAATAGACAGTATAAGAACAAAAAATGCAATTTTTTTATTTATCTTTAAAAGCTTGCAAGGTCGCCAGGCAACAGAAAACGAAACTACAAATACCATAGATGAAGCTGAGATTTTAAAACTTGCGGCTAACTGGGGAAAATATGAGGATAAAGTACTGCAAAGATCACCAGCTATTTCAACCCATCATACTGCTTTTACAGATTCTTTGAGGGAAAATTGCTCCTTGTTGTTTACAGAAGATATCTTGGCCTTTTGCTTAAAAAATAATATTTACAACGAATGTTGTAAGTACCACAGCCTTTTTATGGAAAATTTTAAAAACATTCGGGGTATCCATATTTATTTGAGTGAAGATCCTGAAATACCAAATTATCAGCATATATCATTTATACTGACCGTCGCAGATAGCATTGAAAATGTTCTTGTATATGAAGATTATTTCACGGAGAGAATTGATAAAGAAATAGAAACTGAAAAGCGGAAGTTTTTTATATATAACTATAACTTAGTATAGATGGAAGCGAAAGACTTCTTGGAAGTTGCAAAAAGGCTTCTAAATTCTGAAGACGAGGCAGATAGAAGGACATCGATAAGCAGGGCATACTATGCTGTTTTTAATCAAGTCAAAAGCTTTCTGGCAAATGCAAACATAAAACTACCCAAAGACGCTGCCGGTCATGAAAAAGCTCATCAATATCTTTTGAATAGCGGTATTCAAGAAGCAAGAAAATTGGCAGATGCTTTGAGTAACCTGAGGAATAATAGAAATGATGCAGATTATGAATTGCTTTCTCCTAAATTCCCTTATGATAAGAAAAATTGTGGGCTTGCATGCTTTAAAGCGGTACAATTTTTCGAAAGATTCGATAAGATAAATCGAGCAAGGGTAGCGTAAAATGAATTCTGCAAATATGAAACAGGGTATAATTCTCAATAGTTTATATCAATCCCGGATTGCCGGGAAAAAGGGTAGCGTAAAATGAATTCTGCAAATATGAAACAGGGTATAATTCTCAATAGTTTATATCAATCCCGGATTGCCGGGAAAAAG
>MHEF01000029.1:30275-47531 GCA_001805125.1 Nitrospirae bacterium RBG_13_39_12 | reverse complement strand
TAGACACCTCCTTCGTGCCTATGAATCATACAAAAGTGTTACCCATGTGCCCAGAACAATCTGTTACCTATCTCCCCGTTCGCTCATCTTTAAACCGAAAATTATTCTTAAATATTCTTAAGTGGATAGCGAAAGTATTCCCTGTGGCCTGGTCAATGTGTTAGCGAGCGAATGTAATAATGATAAAAGATTACTTAATATAAGATTCCCTGTAACAAGAACGCAATGAATCTTCAATTTCTAGGTTTAGAAAATGTAAAACAGAAAATTTAGGTGCAATTTTTTTAAAAAAGTTATTGACTTTTTTAAAGCGACTATGATAATTTTGCTAACCAGTAGTATAAGTAATAAAATTTTTAAGAAGTTTAAGTCAGGTTTTTAAAGAAAATTTATTCAGGTATTGATTTTATCATTTTGCTAATTTGTATTTTTTCTAAAATAATTCTTAAAATTGTGAAAATGACAAGGGAAAGACTATGAAAGAATCAGCAAACTGGGACTGGGATACAAAAGAAAAATTAATAGCGGATATAAGTGACTGGAAAAAGAAATTTATTGATGTACGTGAATTAACCCCCTCCGCTGATGGAGAGAAAATAGCTGCTGTAGTCCAGCCAGAGTATGGAAAATTTACTACCTGTGTGAATGGAGAGGCCTGGGAAGAGATTTTTGAGCGGGTATACTCGCTTAAATTTACTTCTGATAATCAGCTTATCTCACTCGTATATCAAAACTATGTATGGTCTTTAGCTGTTGACCACGAGAAGTGGGAGGAAACGTACGATTATTTATTCAATCTAACGTTAACCCCGGATGGAAAGGGTATTGCTGTTGGCATAAAAACGGAGCCATTTCTTTCGATTTGCTTTAATAAACAGGCGTGGGAAAATATGTATCCAGATGCACGATTTCTTATTATGAGCCCAAACGGGAAAAGTGTTGCATCCTGTGTCCAGGTAAAGCCCCTTAAGACGCTGGATATTTTTACTTATCAACAAGGTGTCTGGACTGTCGTAGTAGATGGAACCCCGTGGGGAAATACGTTTTGGAGTATCTGGGGCCCTGTTTTCAGCCCTGATAGCAATCATGTAGCTGCATCTGTAAGGACAGGCTTTGCTCAATATAATATTGCAGTAGATGGAAAGACATGGGAAGGAGGGCCATTCGGTTTAGTGTGGGAACCGATTTTTAAACCTAACAGCAATGATGTGGTTGCTCCGATTAGGACACCGAAAGGTACCACCTTGGCAATGAACGGAAAGCCGATCTGGGGGTTTTTCTTTAATGCATGGCGTCAAAGGTTTAGCCCCGACGGTCAAAAGATTGCTGCAGTTGTCGCCCCTCAATTTAACGTATGGACAATTGCTGTTGATGGTACTCCTTGGAAGACTACTTTCAGCGATTTAGTTCTCACGCCGGTTTTTAGTCCGAATGGCAAACGAGTTGCAGCAGTGGTGAAAGATAATAAAAGATGGACTGTTGCTGTAGACGGTGCTCCATGGGGTGAAAGTTTTGATAATGTCTGGGATCCGATTTTCAGCCCGGGTAGCGATTTAATTACTGCCAAGGCTGAAAGAAATCGAAAGTATTACATTGTCGTTAACGGGAAGATTGGCAAGCGAGGGTATGATACACTGTGGGATCCGGTTTTCAGCCATGATGGAGAAAAACTCTTGATACGGGGCGTCGATGACGGCAAATATTATCGTCGTGTAGTTCCAGTTAATGAACTATGATAGAGGGAGCAAAAAATGTATGATTTTATAAAAGACCCATCATTATATAATCTTGTTAGAGGCCCTTTAGTCTGGATTGCATTTATCGTATTTATTGGTGGCACTATTTATCAGTTAAGGACCATGATTTTACTGGCAAAGAAAGAAAAAGTCGTATATCCTTACATGGATTTAAAACTCAGCCTGCGCTCTCTACTTCACTGGGTAATTCCCTTTAATAGCGTTAACTGGAGAAAACGGCCTGTGGTCACAACCGTAACATTTCTTTTCCATATTGGTCTCGTTTTTACCCCCATATTACTTCTTTCACATAACATACTCTGGCGTGAATCCTGGGGAATAACGTGGTGGACACTCCCTGAGGGTATAGCTGACATAATGACACTTATTGTCATCATATGCTGTGGTTTCTTCTTCTTAAGAAGGATTTTAGCTCCTGAAGTTAGATTTGTTACGTTTGACTCCGATTATCTTATACTTTTTATTGCATTTGCCCCATTTATAACCGGGTTTCTGGCATATCACCAAATGTTACTTCCGCATAAAACAATGGTAATTCTTCATATCATTTTTGGAGAAATTATGCTTGCAGCTATTCCTTTTACAAGGTTGGGTCATATGTTTTATTTCTTTTTGACAAGGGCTTTTATGGGCTCTGATCAGGGATATCGTTATTCACAGGACTGGTAAATTATGAAGGATTATATAAACGGAGGATTATATAGATGGCTGAGGTAAGCGCAAAAGAAAATGTAAAGAAAAAAGACTGGGTTGAGCTTAAAAGAAAACCTGTTAAAGATCCGGGCTTTGATGAAACTGTTAAAACCCTCACTCCGGAAAAAATAGAAAAAGTAGTAAATGCTGTTTTGAATGCTGGGAAAAATTCAGGACGATTCATAGCGCCCTTAGAGACCTGTATCCACTGTGCACTCTGCTCTGAGGCATGCCATTGGTATCTCTCTCATGATAAAGACCCCACATATGCACCTGTAGCAAAAGTAAAGATGACCCTCTGGGAGTTGATCAAGAGAAAAGGAAAGGTAAGTCCTGAGTTCATGAAGCAGGTTGCGAGGATAGTTTTTTGTGAGTGCAATCTCTGCCGCCGCTGCAGCATGTATTGTCCTTTCGGTTTAGATGTAGCGTATCAGATAGGCATGGTTCGTCGTATGTGTTTTCTGCTTGGGTTAGTCCCTCAGAATATATTGGATCAGACCAATAGTCTTTCAGCTACATTAACACAGTTGTGGATTACCCAGGCTGACTGGATTGATAGCATTCAATGGCAGGAAGAAGAAGTAAGAGCGGATATAAAAAATGCCCGCATCCCTATAGGTAAAGAAGGGGCTGAAGTTATGTGGTGCCCGCTCGGTACAGAGCCGAAAGTAGCAGCCTATCATATTGCACGCATGGCTAAAATTATGAATGTAGCCGGCATAGACTGGACAGTCCCAGCAGAAGATGGCTGGGATAGTGCAAACATGGGGATGTTCATCCGTGATATGGAGACAATGCAGAGGGTTGTTCGCGGAATTTTTGATAATGCCGCGAGGTTAAGGGTCAAACGAATAGTACTCACTGAGTGAGGGCATCCACTGAATGCCACATGTTATGTGGCACCGCCGCTTATGGGATATAAAAAGCCACCGATAGAAACAATTCATCCTGTTGAGTTCTATTATGAGCTTGTGTCTAACGGAAGAATTAAAATAGATAAGAATAAGAGAATCAAAGGCCCTGTTACCATTCAAGATCCTTGTAACCTTGTACGGTTGCGAGGCGCAGGAGAAAAACTCCGTTACCTCGTAAACAAGACATGTGAAGGCCCTATTATAGAGATGCATCCAAATCGCGGACATAATTACTGCTGCAATGGTGGTGGAGGGGGAAATGCTATTGGACCACCATGGAAGGCTAACAGATGTGATGGAGCTCGAATAAAAGCAGATCAGATTAGGGCTACGGGATGTCATAATATCTGCGCTCCATGCCATAACTGTTATACCAGTATTAATGACATATTAAAATATTACAAACTCGACGGTCATGCGATGTTTATGGATGAACTAATAACTGAAACAATGATAGTTCCTGAGGAATTTAAAGTTGGATAATAAATCGGGAAGGAATAAGATATGAAGAAAGATTCTATAGGAGCCTTAGCCATAATAGTAGGTTTATGTTTTCTATTTATTATTATTTATGGGATAAACAGTCTTTATTCTATAGAAACGCCTGCAGCGACTGAGGAAGTAGCAGTTCATAAGGAGATATGGACAAAGCCTGATAACAAACTTACTATAGCTCATACAGAAATCTTCGGGGTTCTGGAACGGCCACAGGTAGTATTTGATCACAATAAACATGTTGAGGCATTAAAAGAAGAAGGCAAAAAGGAAGGGGAAGGATGCGATACATGTCATCCTATCGACAAAGAAAAGAATCTTATCTTGTTTAATTTCCCAAAGAAAATTGATAAAAAAGACAAAGATTCAGTCATGAATGCCTACCATGACGAATGTATCAACTGCCATAAAGAAAAATTAATAGAGAAGAAAAAAGCCGGTCCTGTTGTTTGTGGAGATTGCCATATAGAAAAGCTGAGATATGTAGAAATCAAATACCCAGTTTTTGAATTTGATTATCAAGTCCATGATACCCATGACAAGAAACTTCAAGAAAGGAAGATAAAAGAAACTTGTGACCTTTGCCACCATTCATATAATGATGGAGATTTAGTTTATGAAAAAGGGACAGAGGAGTCCTGTTACTATTGCCATGAAATAGGCGTAAAAAGAGGTCCTTCCTTAGCTGTTGAAACAGGAATTATAAAAGAAAAGGACCTTTCGATACAGAGAATTTCTCATATAAGATGTCTGAACTGCCATTTATATTATACTCTGAAAGAAGAGCCAGGGCCAAAAGGTGAGAAAAAGGTAGGTCCTATTGTCTGCGAAAAATGCCACAAAGGAAAGTACAAAACAGTTGCTGAACTTGCAAAGGTTCCCCGGCCAGACCGTGATCAACCGGAAAAACCCTTTATTAACATAAAAGATGCCAGGATGAAAGGAGTTTCATTTGATCACAAGTCACATGAGAAAAATTCCAAGACATGTCGTGAATGCCACCATGAAACACTAAATGCCTGCAAAAAATGTCATGGGTTATCAGGCAGTCCTGACGGAAAATGGGTCAATACTTCTAATGCATATCATGACGTATTTTCTGAAAAAAGCTGTGCTGGTTGCCATAACACCAAAAAATCAGCAAAAGATTGTGCCGGATGCCATTTCTCTATTAAGCCGATGGATTTAGAAACAAAAGATCTGAAGAAAGAATCGTGTGCTATCTGTCATACTGGCAAAAAAGAAGGTGTTCCTTCTCCACAGCCTCTTTCTGTAGCCGGTCTTGATCCGGAAAAAGTTAAAAAAGAGGTTGAAATTAAAATATTAGAAAAAGAATACAAGCAAGCTAAATTCCCCCATCTTGAGATAGTTAAAAAGCTGGTAAAGATTTCTAATGATAGTAAATTGGGAACTTATTTTCATGCAAAGATGCAGACCATGTGCGATGGGTGTCATCATCAGAGTCGTGTAGAAGCCGAGGCGAAGAAAGATACCCCTCCGTATTGTAGGAACTGCCACTCTATCAATTTTGACCCGGTGAAACCTAACAGGCCCAAGCTGATTGCAGCCTATCATAATCAGTGTATGGGTTGCCATAAATATATGGAACTTGAAAAAGCCAGGAAATGCAAGGAATGTCATGAGGAAAGAGATGTGCGCCCTGTAGACATACTTTCAAAACCTTTAGAAAGCGAAACTCCGTTAAAGTAGGAGGATGAAGTAATGTATATTTTTGAACAATTATTCTCAGCACATGGCTACGAATATGCAGTAGCAGTATTAGCTATGTTTGTATTTATATTTTTTTATTATATTTTAAGTACACAGAGATAATTATTAGACGGAGGCTAATCTATGAAAATTAGCAGAAGGGAATTCTTAAAGCGGACTGCAGCGATTGCGGGGACTACCTTAATTGGCAGTGGCGTTGCTGCCCACGCGGGTGAAAAACTTGACCCTTCTATTCTTTCTACAGGTAATACTGCTAATGAAAGGAATTGGAAGATATGGGTGGATAGACATAAAGCAGGGGTTAGTGATGAGCGGCATGGTGTGCTAGTTGACACAACCCTTTGTATCGGATGCCGGAGATGCGAGTGGGCATGCAATGAATGGAATAAAAATCCTAACCGCCCTATAAAAGAGTTTGAGGCATCAGTGAACGAGGCGAAGTCTGTTTTTGATAAAGCAAGGAGAATGCATGCAGGAAACTTTACCGTGGTGAACCGCTTCAAGAGTTCTAAAGACGGTAAACCTATATATGTAAAAAGGCAGTGTATGCACTGCGAAGATCCGGGATGTTTGTCTTCATGCTTTGTCGATGCATATAGAAAATCCGAGAAGGGATCTGTACTTTATAACCCAAGTGTATGCATTGGGTGTCGCTATTGCATGCTTGCCTGTCCTTTTGATGTGCCTGCATATGAGTATCATGAAGCACTTAATCCTCAGATCACAAAATGTACTATGTGCTTCGACAGAATTACAAAAGAGGGGTTTGTGCCGGCATGTGTTGAGATTTGTCCTGCTGGAGTAATGAGATTCGGAAAAAGGGAAGACCTTATTAATCTGGCTCATGAAAAGATAAGAAGTAATCCTGGCAAGTATGTTGATCATGTTTACGGAGAGCATGAAGTTGGCGGGACAAGCTGGCTTTACCTGTCATCAGTTCCATTTAATCAAATAGGGTTCAGAACAGATATCGGTAAGACACCAATACCGAAACTCAGCAAAGGGTATCTTTTTATGGTGAAAATGTTTGAAATAGTTGGTGCCTGGCCTCTTGTATTTGGGGCTTATTATGCTATATCAAAGGCTCGTAAAGTGAAAGCGAGCCATGAAATATCTGCTGAGAAGAAGGGAGAAGGACATGGCGAAAAACACTAATTCCTGGTTCAGAGAAAAGATACTTCTTGGAATGACTCCACGAGATTATATAATCAGTAATGTCACTTTGCCCAATTTTATTGCAGCGGCTATCCTGGGTGTTGCAGTTTCAGTTATGGTATATCGACTTTTTGCCGGACTAGGTCCGTCGACGAATCTTTCTGATAACTATGCATGGGGATTATGGATCGGATTTGATATACTCGTTGGAATTGCTTTGGCAGCTCCTGGTCTCACACTTGGCACAGCAGTCCATCTTTTTGGGATGAAGGAATACCATCATTTTGTCAGACCAGCTATCCTCTCAAGCCTTCTCGGCTATATTTTTGCAGTATTCGCACTTATGTTCGATCTTGGCCGTTATTATCGCATACCTTACCTCTTGGGATGGTCGTGGGGATTTTCATCCATTCTGTTCTTAATAGGCTGGCATTTTTTCCTTTACATAAATATTTGTCTTATTGAGTGGAGCCCTGCCCTTTTTGAATGGTTAAATCTAAAGAAATATCGTGAATTCTTTAGCAGGCTTGCTATCTGGGCGACTATCTTCGGAGTAATAATAGCTGGTGGCCATCAATCTGCACTCGGTGGTTTATATCTCATTACCCCTGGCAAACTCCATCCACTATGGTACTCAATGTTGTTACCGGTGTTTTTCCTGTTGTCAGCTGTCTTTGCAGGGATTGGTATGGTGATCGTTGAAAGTACCATTTCACATCGTGTGTTTAAAAAACAGCTCCAGCATTTAGATCATACTGCATATGATAAGCTTGTAGTTGGCCTCGGCAAGGCTACGGCATCTGCCCTTTTTGTATATTTTATACTGAAAATGTTTGATCTAGGTCATTCTGAAAATTTCCATTACCTTGCTACACCATATGGTTACTGGTATCTAGTGGAGATAATCGGTTTTGTTCTATTCCCTGCATTTCTGTTTGTGTCTGCTGCAAGAAAGCAAAATGCTACTCTTACACGTTTTGCAGGACTATTAACCGTCCTCGGCGTCATATTAAATCGGCTTAATATATCTGTTATTGCATATAACTGGAATTTTCCTGCTTCAATGAAGTACCATCCAAAATGGAGTGAGTTTGCACTGACCATAGGAGTTATTACTATGTTGATTCTTGCATATCGTTTTATTGTAAACCGTATGGCTATCATGTATGACCACCCGGATTATGAATCAGCGCATTAATTCCACGGCTTAATAGACTCACGCTGAATCCGGGTAAAAGTAAATTGTGAAAAAAGGGCACTAGTAAATCAGTGCCCTTTTTTATTTCATAAAAGAAAAATATTTTACTAGAATTTTCCTTGCTCCAGTTTTTTCTTTAAATTTTATGCTTGCAACGGGGGGAGAGTATTATCGCTCATTCTCGGTTGTTCCGACCCGGGAGGATTTTGCATCATTAATTATCATAGACTGTTACTCTCTCTCAGGTTCATGTTTCACAGTTTGTGAATAAACTGGGTTAGATATTGTTCCTGCTTTTGTAATGGTGATACTATATGAAAATAATTTACTTGCTAACTTTTAAGAAGGTATTGACAAGAAAATATGTAATTGTATATTATTAACAATAATGATAATCATTATCATTAGGAGGAATCTATGGCAAAGAAAAGAATAGCAATAATGGCATGCAAGAACATTAAGGGTGTTAGTTGTGTCGGAGGCTGCCTTAAGTGTTTTAAGGGTATGGCAGAGAAGGCTGGCGAATATGAGAGATGGAAGGATTACGAGATAGAAGTAATCGGCATGGATGACTGTGGAGGATGTCCCGGACTGGTAGTGCCAAAAGTAGCCCTTCTGAATGATATGGCTAAGTTATATGACCGGGACTTTGATGCTATTCATCTGGGTACCTGTATCATGAAAGCTACACAAACAGCGAAATGTCCTATTGATGTTGAAGCTCTTAAGAAGAAGATTGAGACCGTATTCAATAAAGAGGTGATTCTCGGTACACATCCGTATTAAAAATAGGTAAGAGCATTAAAATGCCTTGGAAAGACGGAACAGGACCACCTTGGTGGCAGGGAAAATTCAGAGGGTGTGGCTATAGGCTAACTATACCTAGAGGAGCTATCTTAGATGTTTTGAGTAAAACATCTAAACATCTCAGTGCAGAAGATGTATATTTGGAGGTGCATAAGGTTTACCCTTCCATCGGACTTACTACCGTGTATAGAACTTTGGAATTACTTGTTCAGATGGGTTTGGTTTTTAAATTTGACTTTGGAGACGGCAGGGCAAGATATGAGTTGGCTGAAGGACCTAAGGGAATCGGACACCATCACCACCTTGTATGTACGGGATGTGGAAGGGTTATTGATTACACAGATTTCATTGATGAGGAAATAGAGTTGCTGAAGCAAACAGAGAAGGGCCTTTCTAAAAAATACAAATTTAAAATTACTAATCATCTAGTTCAATTTTATGGATTATGTGATAAATGCAAGAGCGAGAGATAATATATATTTATTTATGCAGCGGGCATATCTGGAGAAACTTTTTTTGGGCGGCAGGTTTGCCCGGATGGTTAAGGACAGGATATTGGTGTTCACATTTTTGGAAAGGTTTAAGAACAAAAATTTAAATAAATGTCAGAAAAATGATAGGATGAGTTTTTGGAACAGCAATTAAACGGAGAGAGAAAGCATATCAGCATTTCAGAAAAATAACGAACAATGGAAAGGTGAATTGTTGTATGTGAAGTGTCATTGCGAGCGTGACAAGACAACCTCAAAGAGAACTTCCCTTCCTTTTGAGAGTACTTGAACCTGTGCCTCGCAATGACACTTTTCTTTTTATTAATCAACTATATGGAAGAAGTTATTTTTAAATTATTCAGTCACCATGTCTGAAACAATCGTTTGATATTTTTTATTTCATCAGTAAGGGATTTTACTTTCTGAAGCTGAAAGTCATTATATGTTTTGATATCAAGGTCATTTGTTGACACACTTATTTTTATGGCCCCATCAGTATCTGTTCTGAATATCTTGGCTCTATCTAATGCCTCCAATGTCTCTGCATGAGGATGACCGAATGCATTATTGCGTCCAGCGCTGATTACGGCAACATCAGGAGAGACGGCATCAAAAAAAGGTTTATATGAAGAGGTCTTCCCCCCATGGTGAGGTGCCTTTATAATATCGCTTTTCAGCCAATTCCCAAGATGGAGAATATCCTCTTCCGCTTCGTCCTCGATATCTCCTGTGAAGAGGAATGCTTTGTTATTAGCTTTAATCTTTAATACGAGTGAATCATTATTGGCCTCAACATATTCGTAACCATACATAGTGTAAAATTCAGGATATGGATGAAGAATATAAATAGTATATCCTTTTCCCTCAATCATATCACCTCTGCAAAACGAGCGTTGTTTTATGTTAGGAAATGTATATGGATAAGTAACCCTTCCACTGTCCCATAGCTCCTTCACCTTAAATTTTTCCATTATATAACCCGCACCACCTGTATGGTCCGGGTGTATATGAGATAGAATTAGAGCATCAACCGTATTTTTACCTCTGTATTTAAGAAATGAAGCAGTTTCCCATCCGGTTTTCCCTGTATCTATTACCACGGTTTTTCCATCAGGTAGCTCAATAACTGATGAATCTCCCTGCCCAACATCGAGATAAGTTATCTTAATTTCATTTGTTCCAAATGCAGACAGAAGCAGGTAAATAACTACCGGGAGAAAAGGAATTATTAAAGTGTATTTTTTCTTGTCAAACAAGAAGTAGAAAATAAACCCTGCATAAAAGAGCAAAACAACTACAACAGGAAACGCAGGGATTTTTATATCGGCAAAAGGAATATTTGATAGAAGTTTCACTGAGTAAATAATAATGTCTGAAATAACTGATACTATCGGTGTAAAAACAAAATGGCCTGTAATCAAAAACAGAAAAGATGAAACAACAGACAAGGGGATAAGTGCGAAGCCTACTATTGGTGCAATTAATAGGTTGGATACAGGAGAGATTATCGAGAAATAATGGAAATGATAAGCTACGAGAGGTGCAGTACCTATTGATGCTGATAGACTGAGCATTGAACCTTTCTTTAGATATCTCAAAGCCTTTGTATCTTTATTTTCTTCGCTGTCAGCTACAAAAAAACCAATAAACAGCACCGCTATAAATGATAGTTGAAAAGAAAGGCTAAAAATAACATTTGGATCTATGACAGTTAGCACAAATGCAGCGAAAAGAACAGAGTTAAGCCAGAATCCCTTCCTGCCGATAATAAGTCCTAACATAAAAAGTCCTATCATTATAAATGACCTGACTGCAGGGATACTGGCGCCTGAAAGTCCGAGATATGCAAGCATGAACGGAATGCATAATATGGCAGCAGCCTGTGAAGGTGTTAGAAATATCGTTATCCTCTGAAGAATCCTGTATGGTAAAGCCTTTATCAGGAAACTGAATATCGCAAATAAAAACATAGAAAAAAGTCCAAAATGGGTACCCGAAATGCTGAGTATATGTGCCAAGCCGGTTGCATTGAATGCATCCTTCAGTTCTTCATCCATATTTGATCTCTCACCGGTAGTTATGGACGAGATGAAATCTC
This sequence comes from Nitrospirae bacterium RBG_13_39_12, assembly GCA_001805125.1. Classification (GTDB taxonomy): domain Bacteria; phylum Nitrospirota; class Thermodesulfovibrionia; order Thermodesulfovibrionales; family SM23-35; genus RBG-13-39-12. The sequence continues at coordinate 36,192 of MHEF01000029.1, read as the reverse complement.
CTGAATCTTTCTTGAAATTATCTTCAATGTACCTGTTGAGTCTGTGCCTGTATCCCTGGATTTTTGAATTAAGGGATATTCTTGTTTTTCCCGAATAATAAATATCGAAAAGATTTGCATAGAGTTTATTATTACTTTGTTCTCCGGGATTAAGTCTCAAACGGCTGTTCATAAATTTTGCGGCAATCTTGCATTCTGTCCCGGGATCGAACTCTTTATCTGAAAACAGTATGATATCTTGTCCGGAAAGCTCCTTACTTTCCTTGCCAGTTTTCATATCCACAGCAGACTTTATATTGAAATTCTGTTTGAACATGCCACTATCTGTCATGACCGGATATGATTTAAAAGTACCACTTATAGCAGCTTGTTCTCCTGCAAGAGTGATATCTGTAGCATGTTCGTATCTTATAAACGCAAAGGCTATTCCGGAAAAAAGGATAAAGACAAGAAGTATCTTTTTATTGATCAGAAGATAGATAAAAGACGTTAGGGAAATAAAAATGATAGATATAGGGAAGTATTGAAACAGATAAAACAGAATTACCCCTGATATAAATAAAATAAAGAATTCCATTGCAGTATCACGGGTGACAAATAAACGTATTATGCAATCAAGGCAATATAGTCTTCGACTTGTAAAGACAGTTTTGAAATAATTTGTTTTTTGTGCCTTAGAGTAATTTTAACTGATGACCTTGGAAAGCATTGCGTATTGAGGATTTTGTGTTCTGAATTAAGCCATTTAAGTTCTATATGTGTTCTGCGATCTGCTTCCAGCATTTATATTTCCAAATTTTTAGAATGTTAAATTCTGTTCTATTCGGTTCAAGGCCGCTTTTACTTTAAGACTTTTTTTACAACGTTTGATATATCTTTGCCGAGTTTTGTTATAAGATTCGGGTTTTCGCCCTCAATCATTATCCTGATTTTTGGCTCTGTCCCTGAAGGCCTGACGAGTATCCTTCCTTTTCCTGCAAGTTTTTTTTCTGAGGTCTTTATAATTTCCTCAATCTCATGGATTGTCTTGATATTTTGCATTTGTGTTACCTCTACATTCATCAGAATCTGGGGATAAAGTTTTATATCAGATGAGAGTTTTGATAAAGTAGAATTTCTTTTTTTCATGAGATGCAGAACCTGGACTGCTGTCAGAGGGCCATCTCCTGTTGTATTGTAGTCAAGAAAGATTATATGTCCTGACTGTTCGCCACCAAGATTGTATCCTCCGTCAAGCATCCTTTCAACAACATATCTATCCCCCACCTTTGTCCTGATCAGTTTTATATTGTGCATTTCAAGGTATTTTTCAAGCCCGAGATTGCTCATTACAGTCGATACAACAGTATCCTTTTTTAGCATCTTTCTTTTTTTCATTTCTATTGCGTGCATTCCCATTACCTTGTCTCCATCGACTATTCTCCCCTTTTCATCACAGAATATGGTCCTGTCCGCATCACCGTCGTGTGCAATGCCAATGTCTGCCTTATGGAGTTTCACAGCCTTCTGAAGACCTTTTATATGTAAAGAACCGCAGCCCGCATTAATATTTATTCCGTCAGGCCTGTCGTTTATCGAAATTACTTCTGCCCCCAGTTCACGCAGTAGCCAAGGTGTTGTCTTGTATGCAGCACCATTTGCACAATCAACAACAATTTTCATCTTTTCAAACGCCATGCCTTTTGGTAGTGTGGATTTAATATATTCGATATAACGTCCTGTTGCATCATCCAGCCGGTAAGCCTTGCCTATTTCTGAGCCTTTTAATCTGTGCCTTGACAGACCATCGTCAAGCACAAGCTCTTCTATCTTCTTTTCAAGTTCGTTATGAAGTTTAAAACCCCGGGAAGAAAAAAATTTGATACCGTTATCTTCGAAGGGATTGTGAGATGCTGAAATTACAATCCCTGCGTCTAACCGCAAAGTCCTTGTGAGAAATGCGATTCCAGGCGTTGGCAGTGGGCCGACAAGGGTAACATTCATTCCCATCGAGCATATCCCTGAGGTAAGGGCACTCTCGATCATGTAGCCTGATAACCTTGTATCCTTCCCTATCAGTAGCATATTTCTTCCGTATGTTTCCCTGAGCAGATGTGCAACAGCCATGCCAATTCTCAGAACGGTTTCTGGTGTCATGGGGTGTTTGTTTATGGTGCCTCTTATGCCGTCTGTTCCAAAGAGTCTCATTTTGTTCTAGCCTTAATTACTACCTTGATTTTAATATCTTTTGTTTTTGTCTTTATATTTTTGCCATTTAGGGCAAGTTTTACTTCCTGGTTAAATGTTTCGTTCATGCCGGTTATATCCAGTGGTTCAGTTTTTATATTATTCAACTTTCTTACTTCAGATTTTATACCTTCGATTATAACAGCCTGTGGGTACAGTTCAATAGATTTTACATAAAAATCCTTGGCCGGGTCGCCAATAATAAAAGGCCTAACTTTAACGGTCTTTAATATAGTCTCCTCAGTTGTGACCTTAAGGCTGGAAGGGCTTATATTTGTAACAGTTATAGCTGAAGGTAGTTTTATGTCGTCCCTGTTTATGTAGTATACTGTCTCGCCTTTTTTAGCTTTGCTAAGGTCAACATAAACTATTATATCTGAAGGTTTAATCCTTTTAATGAGTCTTTCCTGTCCCTTGATGGTCAAGCTTGCTATCTTTACACTTTGGCTGACCATCTCAATCCCTGCTGGGATATTCATGAACCCAATCGGCACATCAATGGTTATCTCTGACTGACCGCGTGATGTAGCGAAGAACCATAGTATTATAGATAATAAAATAGCTGATATCTTGAGCCCGAGGTTTTGAGAGAAGAATTTTTTCATTTCTTTGCCTTCTTTGTTGTAAATAAATCAGTAAGTATATCCCTGAGAGACCCCATATCAATATGTGTTTCAAGATTTCTATTGATTGCCATTGATATTACTCCTGTTTCCTCAGATACTATAATTACAACAGCATCTGTTTCCTCTGTGATCCCTATGCCAGCGCGGTGTCTTGTACCTAATGACCTGCTGATTTCCGGACTCATTGTTATAGGCAAGAAACATCCGGCAGCAACGATCCTGTTGCCTTTTATCACGACCGCACCATCATGTATTGGAGAGGTCGGATGAAATATGCTCAGGAGTACCTCTTTTGAGACCTTTGCATCCAGTGGTGTTCCCATTTCAACAAAATCCTTCAGACTTGTATCCCGCTCTATTGCAATAAGTGCACCGATCTTTCTGTTTGAAAGGGCAACAGTAGCTCTGACAATCTCTTCGAGGGATTTAAGTTCTTCTGCAGAGGTAAGTGTCTGGAGAAACTGTGCTTCCCCCATTTGTGCAAGGGCCCTTCTTATCTCGGGCTGAAAAATAATAATTATAGCAATAACAATCTGGGCCCAGAAGCTCTGTATCAACCAGTCGACTGTGTAAAGTTCAAAATATCTTGAAATAAGTGATGCGAACAGCAGGACGCCAAGCCCGATAAGCATGTGTGCGGCCTTTGTCCCTTTTATGATAAGTAAAAGACGGTATAATATAATAGACATCAATATGATATCTACTAAGTCCTGCCATCTGAATTGTCTTAGTATTTCCATTTCGTAACTAGACTTTTTGATTAGTATCATAACATATAAATAGTGGCATCATTGACAAAAATTCCTCTTAATCGGCTTAAAGCATGTTCTTTATAAAATGTCTTATATGTTTGTCATCCCTGCCCGATCTGTATAAAGATGGTTTGACAAAAATATTTTGATAAGTTATTTTAGAAACAGTCTATCGCGGGGTGGAGCAGTCTGGTAGCTCGTCGGGCTCATAACCCGAAGGTCAGAGGTTCAAATCCTCTCCCCGCCACCAAAGAAATTAAAGGTTTAGAGATTTTCTCTAAGCCTTTTTTAATGTTGTCTTTCATTTAAGTTTACCCATTTATAAATAAGAGTTTACTTTTTGTTTATTATCAGTTTTTATTCAAAACAATTAACCCGAATAATGCAGACATTGCTTTAGAATTTATTCAACCCGCCTTAGGCGGATTCGCCGAGGCAAAAAGGTATCGATCCCGATATTTATCTGGATTCACAATCCCGATAGATATCAGGACATTATTCAATTGTATTATTTGGGTTAACATGATATTGGAAGATGATATAATATTGACGGATTGCAATAAAGCGACAGGCTCAAACCAGGAAGGGTGAGAGTGAATAATATAGGATCGCAAATTATCGGCTGATAGCTTATACAATTTACATATCCGTTTAAAAAGAAATATTAGAAGAGAATAAAGATTAACAGGTACACTAATAGATGTTAACTTGCAGACAGTGCTCCTTAATATAGCACAAAATAAGAAAGGATTACGGATTTCAGCATGAAAATTCTTGTCACAGGCGGAGCCGGATATATAGGTAGTCATGTTGTTAAAGAATTGGGCCGGAGAGGGGATGAAATACTTGTTTATGACAATCTGTCTAACGGCCATGATTGGGCGGTTTTATATGGCAGGTTAGTCAAGGGGGACCTTTCAGATAATGGGTTTTTAGAAGAGGTTATTAAAGAATTCAGCCCTGATGCAATTATGCATTTTGCAGCATCTATACAGGTAGAGGAGTCTGTAAGAGAACCCCTGAAATATTACAGAAACAATATTATGAATACGATTAATCTCCTGGAAGTTATGGTAAAGGATGGAATAAGAAATTTTATTTATTCTTCCACTGCTTCTGTATATGGCATACCTGAAAAAGTACCTGTTAGTGAAGATACTCCTTTAAATCCTATTAATCCATATGGGTTTTCTAAGGTTGCTATAGAGCGTATATTGAATGATCTGTCAAAGGCGGCAGATTTCAATTATGTTTCAGTAAGATATTTTAATGTTGCAGGTGCTGATCCTGAGGGAAGAATTGGACAGGCCTACAGAGAAGCTACGCATCTAATGACAAGGGCGTTAAAAACGGCAAAAGGAGAATTTAATAAATTACAAATTTTCGGAACTGATTATCCAACTCCTGATGGCACCTGCATAAGGGATTATATACACGTAGATGATTTGGCGGTAGCACATCTTCTGACATTGGATTATCTTTTGAAAACAGGTAAAAGCAGGTCGTTCAACTGCGGGTACGGACATGGTTATTCGGTAAGGGAAGTTGTTGAAGCAGTAAAAAAGATAACTTGTAAGGATTTCAAGACAGAAGAAGTCGGGAGAAGACCTGGCGACCCCCCTGTTTTGATTGCCGATAGTTCACGCTTGAAAAATGAATTGAATTGGAGCCCAAAACATGCTGATCTGGACTATATAATAATGACTGCATGGGAATGGGAAAAGAAGCTAGATTAGATTTATTTATGTGTTTTATGATGCTGATTCTATCTTGTTTCGCCCTTTTTCTTTTGCTTCATATAATGCAATGTCAGCCGCATTAATCAGTTTCTCAGCAGTATCTATAGAAGGTTCCGGTATATTGGCAAGACCTATGCTTACTGTAAGTATTTTTGCCTTTGCCATTGAAGATAATCCTTAATCCATATTGTCTCATATATTTTTAGCATTTTCAATAATTTATTATCTATATATTTTGTATATTGTTGAAAAGAGTGGCAGACTTATTTGGAAATAAAGAAACTTGAATTGGGTTACAGAGATATTATTGTCTATGCAAGCAGCAATCTGATAAACTTTCTCATGCTGAATAGCCAAATAACCCGGCCGGATACATTGGAGAAAAGATTATATCAGCTGGTCATCAGCAGGCTCAATGGAGATGAAATCCATTCAGACTCTTATCAGGATAGGATATTTGAACTTGTAAAAAAGGGCATCGGGGGATTCATTGTTTTTGGTGGTAAAAGCGACGAGATTAAGAATTTTATAAAAAAAATCCAGTCAAGCTCGCATATAAAGCTATTCATCGCTT
>MHEF01000029.1:20362-30248 GCA_001805125.1 Nitrospirae bacterium RBG_13_39_12 | reverse complement strand
AAATACAGGGTAGTACAGCATTCCCATGTCAGATGGCAATTGCAGCGGCTATTGATAAGAATATACCCGGAGAAGTTTCACTCCTTGAAAGTGCAGTAAAGGCAGTAGCGGATGAGGCAAATGATATTGGAATAAACATGCCCTTAATCCCTGTTCTTGATATAAATCAAAATCCTGATAACCCCATTATTTGTACGAGGGCATTCTCTGACAGTCCTGAAGTTGTGGAATGGTTCGGCTTAGAATATATAAGAACTCTGGAAAGTTCAGGACTCCTGAGTTGTGCCAAGCATTTTCCAGGACATGGTGACACATCCGCAGATTCCCATATAAAGCTCCCGGTTATCAATAAATCATATGAAGATTTAATTAATCTGGATGCATTGCCGTTCAGGAAAGCTGTTAATAAAGGGGTCAGCTGTATCATGATGGGACATCTGAGGATTCCGGATGTTGATTCACAACCGGCAAGCTTATCGAAAATAATGGTAACTGATATATTGAGAAACAAGTTTGGATTTAATGGTCTTGTACTAACTGATGCCTTGAATATGGATGCATTAAAAGGGATTGAAAATATTCCTGCTGAATGTGTAAAAGCAGGTGTTGATATATTATTGCACCCTGCAGATCCTGATATGGCTGTTAAAGAACTTATGTCCGCTGTTAAATCGAATGTAATTACAGAAAAACATATAGACGATGCGATAAATCGTATATTAGAGACGAAGAAAAAGTTAAAAAACAAAGAACAACAATTTAATTATAAGACCCACGAAAAACTCTCATCGCTTATCAGTGAAATGTCTATTACTGCTGTAAGAAATATACCCGGAATATTGCCGATTTCTCAGAAGAACAATACCCAATTGATTTTTTCAGGAGATAATAAAATTTTCAGAGCATCATCTTTAAGAGAGTATTTCAAGAATGTCACAGTAATTGAAGATAGTATTAATTTAAAAAACAAAATTGCTATATTTGCCATATTCACCAGCGTTGCTGCATGGGTAGGGAGTTCAGGGATACCTGAGAATGAAGTAAATAAAATCAAAGAACTTATTGGAAAGTCCAGAAAATCTATTGTTATATCCTTTGGAAGTCCTTATGTCTTACGTTATTTCGGTGAAGCTGATGTGCTTGTTGCTGCTTACGAACCGACTGAAAAGGCACAATCTTATGTTATCAAGTGTTTGAGAGGTGAAATGGATTTTCGTGGCAGATTGCCTGTTAAATTAACGGTTTAATAAAAAGTTAAATCCTCTTTTCCTCTTTTGCGTTCCAGGGTGCAAACTTTATCAAAAGCAGAATGCCTGGAATTGCAACTAATGTGCAGAAGATAAAAAAGCCAACCCACCCGATATTTTTCGCAAGGTAGCCAGTCGGAGCAGAAGCAAGTACTCTTGGAACGCCAATAAGACTGCTCAGAAGTGCATATTGTGTAGCAGTGAATTTTTTGTTAGTGATACTTGCAATAAATGCTACGTAAGCTGCAGTGCCCATGCCACTGCTGAGATTCTCGAAGGCGATTACTCCAGCGAGGGCAGGAACATTGTGCCCGATTCTTGCCAGAAGGGCGAACCCTGCAGTGGATATTGCCTGGAGAAAACCGAAAACCCATAGAGAACGGTTAATTTTCAGACGAAGCATGAGTATTCCACCTATTAATCCACCGACAATAACTGCCCCTGTACCGAAAAATTTAACTATTGCACCAATTTCTGTCTTGGTAAAGCCAATATCGAGGTAAAAAGGTGTGGTCATTGCACTTGCCATAGAATCGCCGATTTTGTAAAGAAGGATAAATACGAGTATCAGGATAGCACCCTGTCGTGAGAAGTATTCTTTGAGGGGACCTGCTATAGCTTCTTTCATGCTTTTAGGTGTCCCAGCTGCAACAGTTGGTTCAGGCGTAAGCAGTGTGGTTAAAACCGCGGGTAGCATGCAAACTGCCATGATTAAGTAGACCATGGTAAATGACATGTGGTCAGACATAATAAGTCCGCCACCAGAAGCCAGAAGCATTCCAATGCGGTAACCGTTAACATAAAGAGATGACCCCAACCCTAATTCTTCATCGGAAAGGTCCTCCCTTCTGTAGGCGTCAACAACAATATCCTGTGATGCGCTAAAAAACGTCACAAGAAAAGCTGCAAAAGCAACCATCCAGATGTTTTTCCCAGGATTTGTGAACCCGAGTACCGCAATAGAAAAAATTAGAGCAATCTGGGCAATAAACAACCATCCTCTTCTCCTGCCAAGAAACGGGAGGGTAAATCTGTCCATAACAGGTGCCCAGAGAAATTTAACAGTGTAAGGCAGACCTACGAGTGACATAACTCCAATGACAGTCAAGTCCACTCCTTCTTCTTTCATCCATGCCTGTAAAACTGTTATTGTCAGTAGAAGAGGGAGACCGCATGCAAAGCCCATGACGAAGGCGACAAACATCCGTCGGCTGAGTATTACTTTAACTATATCCATATAATTATCCTGTTATCTTGCATCTAAGGTTTGTGACTTTTTGTCCTCAGGACAATAATTCCAGGTTTATCAGCTATATACTTCTTGAAATCTTCATCAACAACCTTTCTGTTTTTTGCAGCTGAGGAGGCATGCCTTAACAGGATATCTTTACCATGTTTTATAATAATTCCTGCGTGTGAAACGTCTAACCCCTTTAATGTTGAATATATCCCGATATAATCTCCTGTTCTGAGTTTACTTAAAACTGAATTATCAATTGCATCCGAAGGGATATAGCTGGTTTCCCGCTCCACGGGCTTAATCCCAGGTAAAAAATACGTTCTGTCCTCTTTTTTGTTCAACGTTTTTGTAACTCTTATAAATTTTTTACCACTGATTTTGCAGGTAACGTCTTCAACAAAATCAGGATTAAATGTTATCCAGTCAGTTAAAAAATGATTTCTTTCTTTAAAAGAGACCCTCCCTGATTTGTATCTAACTTTTTTTAAATTTGTTGTGAACTCAGAAAAAGAGGCTGATAATCGCATTGCCTCTATATAATCGATAAAGGTAAAGCAGTCAACTCCTTCCAGGTCAATTGTGAAAACTTCAGGTATGTTTACATCTCCTGTTAATGTTGATTCTCTATAATCCAGATTAATGAACTGTCCTGAAAGAAAGTCTATTCGTTTTGAGATGTTCTTGATTTCAGAAGCATTACGTAAGACACGATCAAGTGCTTCCTGAGTCCACTTGCCTAAAAGAATATCTGTTTTATACATTGTTTGTATTCAAATAAACTGTGACGTAGCATTATAACAGGGCAGACATGTCTCAAATATTTTACAAAACAATGATTTATTATAAATGGGTTTTAAATGCTTTACTGTAATTAAAAATGCAGTTTTTAAAAGGCTGCAAATGAGGTTAGCCAATATTTCAGGGTATTGCTGGTAAAGTATTTTCAACACACCTGCCCCGTTAGCAAAGGCAATTTTATTCAATATTAAGAGTTAATAAGTTCATCTGGCTTCTGTGCTATTATAATCAACAATGGATATTATAGATATACATACTCATGGCATAGGCGGTTACGATACAAGAACAACTGCCGGAGATCATATCCTCCGTATGGCTGAAATACACGGTTCATATGGAGTTTCTGCAATCATACCCACGATATACCCGGCTGCCATAAATGTAATGAAGGAGAACATGAAGGCAGTTAAAAATGCAATTGAGAAGCAAAAAACAGAACACAGAACTCAAAAGTCAAAATCTTCTGAAATTATCGGTGTTCATCTTGAAGGACCGTTCCTTAACCCTGCAAAATGCGGTGCTTTGAGTGCTGAGTCATTTATTGAACCTACAGAGTATAGTTTCAAAGAGCTTATCGAAGGTTTCGAAGACATGGTAAAAATAATAACTGTCTCCCCGGAAATTAAAGGAGCTGAAGGGCTTATAAAAAAGATGTCCGACATGGGTATCATAGTAAGCATGGGACATTCTAATGCAAAATATGCTGAAGCAGAAGCTGGGTTTAATGCAGGGGCAAGGGGGGTGACTCACATCTTTAATGCAATGAGCGGCTTTCATCACAGGGAGCCCGGACTTGCAGGGTTCGGACTTTTAAATCAGAACATTTATATTGAAGTTATTGCAGACCCCTATCATCTGCATTTAAAAACAGTCGAATTGATATTCAGAACAAAAAACCATGACAGAATAATAATAGTATCAGATACGGTAAAACAGGCTGGCACATCTTCGTATAATCAAGCCATCACTGGTTCAGGCGGCAGACTTTCAGGCGGGTGCATGCCGGTTACTGAATCTTCAAAAAGGCTTATCGAGATGGGGTATGACAAAAATACCGTGCTGAATTGCATAACTAAAAACCCAGTAAGGTATTTATCGGGGAAGTAAAGACAGGAAAACGATGCCAGGAGTTTTCCCCTGGCATCGTTCCTTGATATTGTTACGTGTCTAATATATAAGAAACAAGTCAAGCCCTGTCTAGCGAAACAGGGGTCTTTTCAAAGCGCCGGGAGTTCTGGTTTCAAAAAGCCCGGAGTTGGTTTGCACCCCTGTATCCTGCATCCATTTATTGTTCACACTTTTTGACTTCACTTCTTCCTCGTTCTTTCCAACCTCCGTATTTACTTTAGGTTTATCTTCTTTTTGAATCCAGTTCGTGTTGGTCTTCTGGTTTAGAGGACGTGATTTGTTTGATTGAGCAGCTTTTTGTTGTTTTTTCTCAATAAAGGGTTCAATGGGTTTACTCTGCATTTTGTTAGATTTAATTTCCGGCTTTTGTACCTTTATGCTGGATTGCATCTGCACTTTGGGTAAAGGTTTATTTTCTGTGACCTGCGGTTGTCCTGAAGGAAATAATTCTTTTTCTCTTTTTAACATTGTCTTTGAATTCTTTGTTTCATTAAATATTCTGACCGGCATTATCTTTTGTGCTGTTTCGGTCTTCATTACAGGAGCCTTCTTTTCTTTTACCAGTAAACGCTCCTTTTTTAATTCTTTAATCTTTACATCACTTATTTTCTGAGGGGGCAGATGCGTTTTTGGAATCTCTTTGGTGATTGTCAGGTATGATGATTTCTCAGGTTTAATCTGAGGCCTGCCGATATTTATCCTGTTTGCAAGGAACGGGTTTACCTTAGATGTTTCATAAATATACTTATCTTTGACAAAAGAATATGGACTTACTGCCGTAACAGAGTTGTGAACATGAGCGTTCTTGTAATGTCCTTTAACAACTATTTTATTGACATTGATATTTATTATATTCACGCTGCCTGGCCCGTAATAACCGTAACCGTAATATGTATCTCCCGGTGCAAGAGGAAGCCATGCGACGCATGCGGGTGTATGAACCCAGCCTACAAAACCGGGACCCCAGTAGACAGAACCTCTTAAGGGCGGTACCCAGACCCATCCTATGGATATGATATGTGTCCACCTACCATAGTGATAAGGAACCCATCCCCAAGGCTCATATGAAACCCAAACATAGTCACCGCCTATCCAAGACCATCTTCCTACCCTGTATGGAGCCCATCCGGTGGAAATGATAACTGTTGGTGTCCAGACATAACCATAGTCACTTGTGTAAACCCATCTGCCGTTTTCATCAAAGTCATAGGCGTAAGTATCAAGCTCTTCAGGGAGATATCTCTGGCTATATCTTTCATCGTTTAATCTTCTGTCTCTTTCTGTGTTCCATCTTTCCCATTTATCAGAAGGACCCAGTGGAGAGAGTTCAGCAAAGAGATCTTCTCCGATAGACAGGGTTTTGCCAGCGCTAACCCTTGTCTCACCGTTTCTGCTGTCTGAATACACTGCACCCGTGATTACCGAGACTTTAGTGTAACCGTCATCATTTACGTCAATTCTGAATTTAGACCTGTCAAATGCCCTTATTGAAGATAAAGGTGTGTCTATTTGACTAAGACCGTCACTTAGTCCCGGGAAATTAACATAAGCATGTCCTTTGGTTAAGTAAAGCTGAAAAGAATCTTCATCTGCTGTGAGTATTTCAAGTGCGGAATATTCATCAAGCCTCACGCAGGTACCGTCTCTTAACTGGAGTTCTACCCTGCCAGCTTCAGGTACCCACAACCTGTCCCCCTCTTTAAGAGGCATATTTATCGAAACAGGAGCCCAGTCAGACATATCCTCTGGTTTTATCTGTGTGTCGCCCTGTAAGAGGCTTATGCGAATGGAGTCAAGGGTATAAGGGTAAGATAATGCCGGTAATAGTAAAAGTATAAGTGCAATAAATGTTAATTTATAAATCTTTTTCATTATATTCTCCTTATTAAAAAAAGGTTTAATTTAAAATCTTCCTCCTGTCTGATTAAACCCTTTTAAACAGGATTAATTTCTTGTTACATTGATAATTTTCTGGAAATATTAGAATTTGATGGTGTCTGGTATAATTGTAGTAAGATGAAAGCATGTGGAAGCACTAAATATTTTAAATACTTATAACAGAACAGGAGGTTTTTGTTATGACGGAAAAAGTAATTATTTATGGTAAGGCAGGATGACCTTATACTGAAAAGGCTAGGTCAGCCTACGGAAAAACTGCAGAATACTTTGATGTTAGAGAGGACAATAATAAATTTGAGGAGATGTTGAAGCATTCCGGAGGCGTGCGAAAAGTGCCGGTTATCATTGAAAAAGGTAAAGTTACCATAGGATACGGAGGGGCATGAGGTGTTTAATTACCGATAGGTTATCGGGAAAAACTCTAACCAAAAGTAAGAAGTCAAAAAGACAGGTAAAGGCAAAGGTAGAGGTAAAGAACACTAAATAAAGTCAGAAGTCAGAAGTAAGAAGTAAGAAGTAGGGAGTAGGGAGTAAGCACAAAAAAAGTAAACAAAGTCAGAAACAAGAAGTAAAAAAAGTATGCGCTAAGCAGTACGCAGTATGCACAACAAAAAAAGAATTAAGAATTCGGAAGACATAAATAAAAACCCAAAAAATAAAAAAGTCAAAAGTTAGAAGTAAAAAATAAAGATTAAGAATTATTAATACAAAACAAAGTATTAATACAAAACAAAGAATCTAATAAATAACAACTTTAGATTTATCTGTGAAGACCCTGCGGCAGAGACCAAAGGGTGTAAAATCAATTAATATTTCTTATTTATAGATTTAATTAACCCGAAAAATAAAGTTAGGTTTTAAAGTTGTAAGGCACATATGCCTACCATGAATTGCATTTTTAGGTTAACATTTCTCAATTGCCTTGACATGACATTTAATTGATGTTGACTTTTTTATATGTTTGGTGTAAATTTTTAATAGTTATTTTAATTTGACTATCATAAATATAAATAAAATTAAGAAAAGGGGTATGAAAATGAAAAAACAAAGATTTGGTTTACCGATGCTTATGGTCGCCTTTATATCAGTATTTTTTATCCCCGCAGCACAGGTTACGGCCCAGGAGCCTATGGCCTTCGGTGAGATTAAGGCCGGAGGCAATGTTCAGATTGAATCTTCTATAGGAAAATGGGTTAAGATGCAAGATATCTATCCACTGCTTAAAGACACAAATCTCAGGACAGAAGATGGCGTTGTCTTTATTACTACAAAGGATGGCTCGAGGATTGACCTTTCGGAAAGTACAGAGGCTTCTATTTTCTCAACGAATAAAAATTATACGGTTGATCTCGCAAATGGGACCCTGACTTTTAATATGACACCTTCTGAATCTTTTGTCATTATCACAGAGCAAGCAACAATTAAAGTCGATCAGCAGGAAGCAGGTAATTATCCCCTTATGGCTGGAGTAGGTGCACAGGCCCCCTCAAATATTCAGGGTGTGATTTTGAATAATGAAGACGGCACATTTATTAAGAGTGATTCCGGAAGAATCAGCGTGGTTCTTCGCGAAGGTTCACAGAAGAAGGTCCTGAATTCCGGCGAGACCCTTTTAGCCCTTGAAAGGGGAAAAAGAGGCAAGAGAGGGGAAGCTGGAGCAGCAGGAGCAGGAGCAGGGGTTCCTTCCTCGAATGACCGGTATGCAGGACTAAAGCAGGCGCTTATTGTGGGCGCTTTTGTTGCAGTAGGCACACATTACACCACTGAGGGATGGAGAGGAGAAGGAAGCCCCAGTCCAACAGCAGGGTGGAGAAGGGGTAATTAGATTTCAGGCTTTTCCTTTTTAAATGATATGTAATGGACGTTGTACATACCTTATAATCTTTTCTGTTGTTCTTGCATTCATTTTTGGCTGCAGTAGTAGTGAACATGCTTTAAAGTCTCCGCCTACTGTCGACCTCGCCATTAAAAAGAAGACAGACAGGTTGAATGAAGCTATTATGATGAGTGCCGCAAGCAGGGCAAAAACCATGGAAGACTATCTTGTGGGCCCTGAAGACCTGCTTGAGATAGAGGCTTATAATGTTGAAGAATGTAAAAGGACAATAAGGGTCAATTCACAGGGTGATATTGCCCTCCCCCTTGTCGGGGTTGTAGAAGTAAATGGGAAGACAACTACAGAGATTGAGAAGGAAATCGCCAAAAAGCTCGAACAATATGTGCAGGAACCTGCTGTAAGTGTCTTTGTCAAGGAATACAGAAGCCAGAAGATATCTGTTGTCGGTGCTGTAAACAACCCCCAGGTATATGCTATAGCCGGGCAGAGATATCTCATCGATATGCTTCTCACAGCAGGCGGAATCCGTGAAGACGCAGGTAGCATATGTTATATTATCCGGCCTTCAAAAGATGAATCACAGAAGAGCATAGTTGAGACGATTGTTATTGATCTCGATGAACTTCTAATTAACGGTAATTTCAGTCTTAACATACCTGTCTTTACCGGAGATGTAATCAATGTTCCCAAGGGCGGAGTCATTTTTGTGGACGGAGCTGTAAAAAGCCCCGGTGTATTCAGTATGCGGGGCAAGACTACTTTTGTAAATGCAATTGCAATGGCAAGGGGTTTAAGTTCAGAAGCCAAGGCCAGTGACATAAGAATATTAAGGGAAAAGGGTACGGGTGAAAGGGATATTATCACAGTTGACTATGATGCAATAAGCAATGGAAAAAGCCCTGACATACTTCTTGCAGAAAATGATATAATAATAGTCCCTACAAGCGCTTTAAAAAGTTTTTTCAGCAGTCTCAGGGGTTTGATAAGTTTCGGATCAACAAGTGTAGGGATGGGGCCGTGAAAAACCAGTTTATTAAGGAATAAGAATGTCTGAAGATATAAACGAAGACCGATCAAGGGCGCTGGACAGGCCGCACCGGTATCCTTTAACATCTCCCCAGCCACTGTATTATCCTCCCGAGTCAGAGGAGGAAGTGCATCTCAAAGACTATCTCCATGTAATATTAAAAAGAAAATGGATTATAATCACTTTCCTTGTGGTAATAGTCACAACTGCCACAATAGCCTCTTTTATGATGAAGCCCAAATATAAATCTACAATTACAATAAAGATAGAAGCTGAGAACCCTAAAATCCTTGCTTTTGAGGATGTCGTGGGCATCGAAAAGGCTGATCAGGACTATTATCAGACACAGTATAAAATACTGAAATCCAGGAACCTTGCAAAACGTGTCATCCGTTCACTCAAGCTCGATACCAATGCGGAATTTGTTGGGAATCTTCAGAAAAAAAATAATAAAGCCAAAACCGATACACTTGCAAAACAGTACAAGTTGCTTAACGATGACGGTATCAGCCCAGGTATTGTTAATTCATTTCTCGACAGGATTGATGTGGAGCCTGTTTCGAAGTCCAGACTTGTCAACGTAAGTTTTACATCTTATAATCCCGAACTTTCAGCAAATGTTGCAAATGCAATAGGTGATTCCTTCATCGGGCTGAACATAGAGTCCAAGTTCGAGGCGACATACCAGGCAAGGATATGGCTCGAAAAAC
>MHEF01000029.1:10753-20351 GCA_001805125.1 Nitrospirae bacterium RBG_13_39_12 | reverse complement strand
ATGAAGGGAAAGGTTGAACAGACAGAGGAGAGCCTCAATAAGTATGCTGCGAGGAATGAGATAATCTTTGTTAATGAAACAGAAGGTGGTGAAGGCGGCGAGAATATAATCACAAAAAAGCTTTCTGAACTGTCGACCGAGCTTACGGATGCAACTGCAGAGAGAATAAAAACTGAGGCACTTTACAGGGAAGTAATTTCCGGAGACCCTGAATCGAGCTCTGTTGTGATGAATAACGAGATGGTTTCATCTCTCAGAAAAGAACTTGCCGGGCTCGAATCTGAATACAGCAAGCAGTCAAAGACATACAAACCTGGCTATCCGCAGATGGTAAAGCTTAAAGAGCATATCAACAAGATCAGTGGTAAGATGGACCAGGAAATAAAAAGGGTTGTTTTAAGCATTAAAAAGGATTATGAGGTGGCACTGAACCGCGAAAACCAGCTGAAATCCGCATTCGAGTCACAGAAAAAAGAAGCGCTTTCACTTAACCAGCGCTCCGTCCAGTACCAGATACTCAAGAGAGAAACCGATACAAACAAAGAACTGTATAATGGTCTTTTGCAGAGGCTTAAGGAGACAGATGTCTCCGGAACCCTCACGGCAAGCAACATACAGGTGCTTGACAAGGCAGAGGTTCCCAAAAAACCGTTCAAACCCAACAAAAGCAAAAATATTTTGTTGTCTATAATAGTTGGCCTTCTCGGAGGAGTTGGACTGGCCTTCTTTGCAGAGTACCTTGACAGAACTATCAAGACCCCGGAGGATGTGGAGAAAAAGGTGTCCCTGCCGCCGCTCGGACTCGTTCCATCATACTCTGATAAAAGTGAAAATCTTCCTGTTGAATGCATAGCCCATCTGGACGGAAGAAGTCCTATTTCCGAGGCCTACCGTTCCATAAGGACGTTCCTGCTCCTTTCAACCGGTGGCAAACCGCCGAGGGTAATAATGGTAACAAGCGCAGCAGGGAGCGAAGGCAAGACTACCACAGCGATAAACACAGCAATCAGTCTTACAAAATCAGATGTAAAGGCTGTAGTCATAGATGGAGATATGCGCAAATCAAGGCTGCATAATATCTTTGGACTTGACAACACCGTAGGCCTGTCCACTTTTCTTTCGGGCAATGCGGAATTCGGTAACGGTTTGATAAAAACAACCGATATTCAGAATCTTGATATAATCACTGCCGGACCTGCTCCGCCCAATCCTGCAGAGCTTCTCGGCTCATACAGGTTAAGCGAGCTGATACAGAATCTCTACCAGATGTACAACTTTATTGTAATCGATGCTCCCCCTGTGCTCGGCATAGCAGACCCTCTCATTATAAGCCAGCATACTGACGGTGTTATGATGGTTGTAAGATCAGGATCGACACAAAAAGAGGCTGCCCGGGAGGCAAGGAGACTTCTTATGAGTGTTAATGCAAAAATACTGGGGGTCGTACTAAACTCGTTAGACCAGTCAGCCATGCGTTACAGCCATTATTATAACTACTACAGATACTACTACAGTAATGAAAATAAATGAGCACCGAATCCTGTCATCATCAATAATATTTTCTTTATACCTCCTCTTAATCTGGTTTGTATGCAAGCCGTTTATCAGCGATTTCTATTTCGATAAAATGAATGAGAAAGGGCTTCTTTCAGCAATCCGGTATGACTCCAGGAACGCTACCTATCAATACCTGCTTGGAAGATTTTACCAGTATGACATTGACTCTCCTGACCTGAAAAAGGCGGTCGATTATTATAAAGAGTCCCTAAGGCTGAGTCCTTTGCAGGGTGGCTGCTGGCTTGACCTTGCAAAGGCATACCAGACAGCAGGACAGAAAGGGGATGCAGTGAATGCAATTGAGAGAGCTGTAATGCTTATCCCCAAAAACCCTGCTGTAATGTGGGAGGCGGGTGTTTACTATCTTATCAACGGTGATTTGGAAAAGTCGTTAAAGAAATTCAGGGAGTTTGTCCTTCTTAAGCCGGAAAGACAGGAAGATGCTTACGACATAATATGGAAACTCGGGGTCAATCCGCAATATATCCTGAAAAATCTCATACCCGATTCATATGATTATTATAAAAGATACCTCCTTTATCTTATTTCTACCAACAGAATAAGTGAATCAAAAGACCTCTGGGATGTTATGAAAAACGCAGCAGTGGAAGATGAATTATTGCTCAGGTATACAGACTTTCTTATATCAAAAAATCTTTATACGGATGCAGATAACATCTGGAAGGATTTTACGAATAAGAGATTCGAAGGCAAAAAAGAAGAAAACCCTTCCCTTCTCTGGAACGGCAGCTTTGAGTATGATATACTGAACGGCGGTTTTGACTGGAAGATTCGCGAAGCAGAGGGAGTTGATGTGTTTTTCGACGGTGATATCCATCTGCTCGGGAAGCGTTCGCTTGGAGTGACTTTTGACGGCGAACATAATCCTCATATTACAATCGCCTCACACATTGTGAGGGTCATCCCCGGCGCCGGATATCTGCTGACCGGAAACATCAAGACCGATTCGTTAACAACAGCGAACGGGCTCTTCCTCTCGGTTGCGGGGCATGGCTGCAATGGCCTTTATAAAAAGTCTGACGTGATAACAGGTACTAATTTCTGGAAAGAGTTTAACCTTGAGTTCAGGGTGCCTTCCGGATGCAGTGCCGTAACCATAGGTGTAAGCAGGGAAGGATCAAATAAACTGGACAACAAGATTGGCGGGAATGCATGGATAGACGGGATCAGCCTGACTCAAAGATAATCGTCATTGCATCAGTAATACTTATATTCTCTGTGCTTTGTTTCGGCTCGGTTGAGATTTGGGCATCAGCAATTGTTGAAGCGTCTGTCCTTACGCTCGTATTGATATGGCTCATCAGAAACAGAATAAAGCATCCTCAAAACACTGATATAAAAATTATCCGCAGGGAAGAAAAATATATGCTTATTGCGTTATTCGGACTTCTTGCATATATTTTTATCCAGATGCTTCCGTTTCCGTCTGCGGTCCTGAGATATATATCATCAAAATCCTTTGAGCTCTATTCGTTCTACGCAGTTGATAAAAAACCCCTTATGCATATAAGCCTTTATTCCTATAATACAGGCATCGAATTCCTTAGTCTGCTTACTTACTCCCTTTTCTTTATTCTGCTTGCATTCAGCATAAAAGACATGCGCAGTCTGGTGCGGTTGCTTAAGATATTAAGCTATTTCGGTTTTGTGCTTGCTGTTTTTGCGATCCTCCAGAAGGCAACATGGAACGACAAGATTTACTGGATCAGACAGGTATACGAGGGAACCCCCTTCGGCCCGTTCGGGAACAGAAACCACTATGCCGGATTTATCGGTTTGCTCATACCCCTTACCCTTGGACTTGCATTTACAAGGAGAAGGAAGGAGAGAAAATTGCTATTCGGTTTCTTCGGTGTCATAATGGCTGTATCACTGTTTTTTTCCCTTTCCAGGGCAGGCATAATAAGCTTTTTTGGAGGCATCGCTGTTTTCGGACTCTTCATTTCCTGGAATAAGATCAAGACAAAGAAGATATTGGCTCTCGCAGCCTTTGTGTCTGTGATTTTCCTGTACCTTCTATATCTGGGGATTGACCCTATAGTTGACAGGTTTTATCAGACTGATATGTCGCGTGAAGCGAGGTTTGCTGCCTGGGCAGATACTTTACCTGCCATAAAAGACTTTTTTCTGACAGGTTGCGGTCTGGGCACGTATATATATGTTTTCCCTTTATATTCGACAGGAGCTCTCGTATCCATTCTGGACCACGCTCATAATGACTATCTTGAATTTATTCTCGAGGCAGGCATAATCGGGACAATATTGCTCCTGCTCTTTTTATTCTTCTTTTTCCGCACTGTATTCCAGGGCGGTTGGGATGGGAGAACGGGGATAATCAAGATGTCCGTACTCTCTTCAATAACTACTATTGCCGTCCACAGCATATTTGATTTTAATCTCCATATCCCTTCGAATGCGCTGATGCTATCAGCTGTATTTGGGATGGCATTTGCTGTTTCGAGAATAGGCAATGAGATGTCCCGGGATATTTCAGAGGGTAAAGAAAAAAAGGATTTATGAAATCAAACCAAATGCCTCTCTTATTATTAAGAAGGGAAATGATTTATAATATTCATAAGTGTGGTATGCAATTTATACAAAACCCGGGAAAGAGGATTCAGTAGCAACTCGCCTTGAGGGGATAGGAATTGATATCCTCAACCCAAAACTCAAAACAAAAAGATACAAACGCCACAAACTTGCTGAAGTCATAGAACCTCTCTTCCCCTGTTACCTGTTCGCAAAGTTTGACAAGGAAAAATATACCCATCTGATAACTTACACAAGAGGGGTGAGGTACATTGTGGGGAAACGCAATCCAATTGTCGTTTACGATGAGATTATCAGCACAATAAAAGAAGGGATGGATGAAGGTAATATAATTGTTATCAAACCCCATAGATTTGAAAAGGGGGACAGGGTTCTTATAAAAGAAGGACCTTTTAAGGATTTCTACGGTATTTTTGAAAAAGATATAAAAGGACCTGACAGGGTCATGATTCTCCTTGATGCAATCCATTACAGGATAGAACTCGACAACTATCTCCTGACTAAAATGTAGATTACCCGCTCAGTTCATGTGCCTGCTTTTGAAGGTATTGAAATATATCCAGAAAATCTTTAAAAAAATAAAGTATCTTGGAATATGCAAGAAAAGTAGGGTATATTAGAGGTGCTGTAGATAGAGCTTAAAGGCAAACATAAAATGATTTACGTTTTAAAAAGAACGAGATGTTGAACATATTTCCCCGGCGTTTGTTTTTTGGTGCCTACTGCTTACTGCTTAGTGCCTACTTTGTTTATGGTGAATACTGCCTGCTCCCTTGTTTTAGTTTTACCTCTCCGGAGGCTTGTCAGTGAAGGGCATAATTCTGGCAGGCGGCATAGGCACAAGGCTTTACCCGGTAACACTGGGGGTTTGTAAACAGTTGTTGCCTATTTATGATAAGCCGATGATTTATTACCCGCTGTCAGTACTTATGCTTGCAGGAATACGGGATATCCTGATAATTTCTACTCCCCAGGATTTAGTCAGGTTTAAAAATATATTCGGTGACGGATCATACCTGGGACTTCGGTTTTCTTATAAGGAACAGCCCCGTCCATGTGGCATCGCAGAAGCCTTTATCCTCGGAAAGAAATTCATAGGGAGTGACGATGTCTGTCTTGTTCTCGGAGACAATATTTTTTATGGACACGGGCTTACAGACTTACTGAAGAAGGCGTTAAAGGATATAAAAACAAAGAGAGGCGCTACGATATTCGGCTATTATGTGAATGACCCTGAAAGATACGGCGTAGTCGAATTTGATAAAAAGGGCAACGTATTATCCCTTGAGGAAAAACCCCGTGAACCCAAATCAAGATATGCAGTGACAGGACTTTATTTCTACAGCAACGATGTAACAGGGATTTCAAAAAAACTGAAGCCTTCACACAGAGGTGAACTCGAGATAACAGATGTAAACAAGGAATATCTTAAAAAAGGAAAGCTCAGGGTTGAACTGATGGGAAGGGGCTATGCATGGCTTGATACAGGAACACATGCAAGCCTTCTGGATGCCGGAGAGTTTATAGCTACCATTGAAAGAAGGCAGGGGCTAAAAATAGCCTGTATAGAAGAGATAGCTTACAAGTTGGGTTATATAAATAAAAAACAATTATTAAAACTTGCCCAGCCCCTGAACCACAATGAATACGGCAAATATCTCATGAGGATAATAAAATAAAAGCAGGTAAAGATATAAAGACAGGTAAAGGTAGAGAGGTAAAGATACAGGCACAGGGAGAATACAAGGTAAAGGCAAATATGAGATTTGTTTTTCTATGCCTATACCTGTACCTTTATCTTTATTCTAAGGCTTTTTGTTATGCCTTTTAATTTTAAAAAACTCGAAATACCGGAAGTTATGCTTGTTGAACCCGAAATTTTAAGGGATGCAAGGGGTTCTTTTATGGAGGCTTACAAATATTCAGACTTTGCAAGGGCTGGGATAGAAGAGCATTTTTTACAGGACAATTATTCAAGATCTGCAAAGGGGGTATTGAGAGGACTTCACTTTCAAAAGAATCCAAATGCACAGGGCAAGCTGGTTCAGTGCATAAAGGGTAAGATCTTTGATGTAGCTGTTGATATAAGAAAAGGATCGCCTACTTTCGGAAAATGGGTAAGTGCAGAGTTGTCTGAAGAAAATAATCTGATGCTTTATGTACCGGCTGGCTTTGCACATGGCTTTGTCGTCCTGAGTGAAGCATCCGGCGTTATATATAAATGTACCAGGGAATATTCACCCGGAGCCGACAGCGGGATTATCTGGAATGATAATGAAATAAACATCCACTGGCCTGTCAAAGAGCCGATTCTGTCTGAAAGAGATATGAAACACCCTGCATTGAGATATGCGGATAATAATTTTGAATACCGCTCTATATCCCCCACTGTAAAAGGGGGAAGTAAGAAGGTTGATGAATGAATGTCTTAATCACAGGTGCTAATGGTCAGCTCGCAAAAGAAATTCAGAGGACATTAAAAAACTACGACCATACAGTAACAGCTCTTGATAAAGAAGCTCTGGATATATCTGATATAAACAGTGTTAAGGAAGCTTTCTCAAAATGTAATCCTGGCATTGTTATGAATTGTGCCGCCTATAATCTGGTAGATAAGTCTGAAGAAGATTTTGATGCTGCTTTTAAAGTAAATGCATCAGGTGTAAAAAATCTGGCGTTAGTGTCCAGAGAAAATAATGCATTTTTGATACATTACAGCACCGATTACGTATTCGACGGCACAAAAGAAGATTATTATAAAGAGGAAGATAACCCCAATCCGATCAGCAAGTACGGGGAAAGCAAATTGTCAGGTGAGAGATTTTTGGCAGAAGAATCTGATAATTTTCTGCTATTCAGGCTAAGCTGGGTTTTTGGACAGGGAAAACAGAATTTTCTGTATAGACTGACGGAGTGGGCGAAAAAAAACAGGGTCTTAAGGATTGTTTGTGACCAAATCTCGGTACCTACATATACGAAAGACATTGCAAGTTTAACAATGTTTGCAATAAGTAAAGGTTTGAGAGGGGTTTACCACCTGACCAATAGCGGCTATGCCTCAAAGTACGAAGTTGCGCGCTATTTTATGGAGAGGTTCGGGTTGGATAACCTGATATTGCCGGTAAGATCGGATTATTTCCCTTCACCAGCACGGAGGCCTTATTTCTCAGCAATGTCGAACAATAAATTATCAAAAGACCTGAATGTTGATATACCTTACTGGAAGTTGGGAATTGACAGATATGTAGAAATCATGTTGGAGAGAGAGGAGATTTAGCGTAAATATTAAAGATTATGTAGACAGAGGATATAGTTTTTTCGCTCAAATACTATATCCTTTGTCTGTGCAATGAGAATTTATACATCTTTCGTATTTAAGTTGAGAACACTCTGGATCCCCGGGTCAAGCCCGAGGATGACATTCTTAAGTGATTGTTTTTGTTCGTCATTCCCGCGGTTCTTAAGCGGGAATCCAGCAAGTCTTATGACTCTTTCAACTTTTTTACGAATGAATCGAATTTATTAATAAAGTGGCCAGTAAAGAAACTAAAGAAACCAGGGAAACTAAATGAACAAAAAACTGTTAGTGACAGGCGGCGCCGGTTTCATAGGGAGTGAATTTGTAAGGAGCGGTGTCAGGATGGGATATGGAATGCTGGTTGTGGACAGCCTTACTTATGCGGGTGATATGCAGAGATTGAAAGAGGTGGACAAAGAAACTACCTTTTACAGGACTGATATATCTGAAAAGGAATCCATGGAATATATATTTGAGACAGAGAAACCTGATATTGTTGTTCACTTTGCAGCAGAAAGCCATGTTGACAGGAGCATACAGGACGCTTCTCCTTTTTTTGATACAAATGTTAAAGGGACGCAGATTCTCCTTGATGTATCAAGAAAATATGAAATAGAAAGATTCGTTAACATATCAACTGATGAGGTATACGGTGAACTTTCAGAAGATGGACAGTTTTATGAAACAACACCCTTAAACCCTAATTCTCCATATTCTGTCAGCAAGGCATCGTCTGACATGCTTGGAAGAGCTTATCACAGGACATATGGAATGCCTGTTATAACAGTGAGACCATGCAATAACTACGGACCATGGCAGTATCCTGAAAAACTCATTCCTGTAATTATATTAAAGGCATTGCATAATGAAAAAGTCCCTGTTTATGCAAGGGGTGAGAACATAAGGGAATGGTTGTTCGTAAGTGACTGCATAGATGCGGTGTTTTCTGTTTTAGAAAAAGGGGAGGCAGGTGAAACTTATAATATTGGAAGCGGTGAAGAGAAGAGAAACATAGACGTGGTAAAGACAGTTTTAAATCTTCTGAACAAACCGGATGATTTAATAGACTTCGTGGAAGACAGGTTGGGGCACGATTTCAGGTATTCTTTAAATTCGAAAAAAATAGAAAAACAGCTTGGCTGGAAGAGCAGTATAAAATTTGCTGAAGGTATAGACAGGACTGTAAAATGGTACCTGGATAATGCCGGGTGGATGAACGGAAAAGCAATAACCTGAAACCGGAAAACTGAGAAGTCAGAATTCAAAAGTCAAAAGTAATAATATAGCAGTCAAAGGTAACCACTGGATACTGATTACTTTTATTGTTTTTGGAGTTTTAAAATAGTGCCTACTGCTTAGTGTTTAGTGCATACTATTTTTTTATGTTTGACGAAAAAATATTCAGAGAATACGACATAAGGGGTATTGTCGGAAAAGACCTGGATGACGACTTTGCCTTTCACCTGGGGAAAGCATTTGCTGCACTCCTTAAAAAAATAAATGCCTGCGCAAAGTATGCAAGTGTCGGCAGGGATGCAAGAATCAGTTCAGAAGCTCTTTCTGCAAACATTATTAAAGGAATATTATCAGCAGGCATTGATGTTTATGACATTGGTATGTGTCCAACTCCTCTTCAGTATTTTTCAATACACCACCTTAATCTTGACGGAGGCATTATGGTTACAGGAAGCCATAATCCGCCTGAATACAACGGGTTTAAATTGAGTATCGGAAAGGAGACCATCTTCGGAGAGAAGGTTCAATTCCTTAAAGATATTATTCAGAAAGGTGACTGGTTTGAAAGTCCTGCTGCTGGAAGTTTAAAGCATTACGATATTCTGACTGCATACAAAAAGTTTATGGTTAAACGCTTCTCCTATTTATCGGGTAAAGAATACAGGAAAGTGAAGGTTGTTGTTGATGCAGGGAACGGCACAGGCGGGATTGTCGCCCCTGAAATATTGGGAATCATGGGATGTGAAGTTATACAACTTTACTGTGAGCCTGATGGAAAATTCCCCAACCACCATCCGGACCCGACGGTATTGGAATATATCAGGGACCTCATAAATCTGACAAAGGAACAGAAGGCTGATATCGGCATTGGATACGATGGAGATGCGGACAGGATAGGTGTTATTGACGGCAATGGTAATATTGTATGGGGCGACT
>MHEF01000029.1:0-10737 GCA_001805125.1 Nitrospirae bacterium RBG_13_39_12 | reverse complement strand
TGCAAGAGATATCCTGAGAAAAAAACCCGGCGCAGTTGTCATTGGAGACGTTAAATGTTCGCAGTTGATGTTTGACGATATAGAGAAGCACGGCGGCAGACCCATCATGTGGAAGACAGGTCACTCGCTCATAAAAGACAAGATGAGGAAAGAGGGCTCTGTCCTTGCAGGAGAGTTCAGCGGCCACATCTTCATTTCAGACGATTACTTCGGGTTTGATGACGGGCTCTATACAACTTTCAGGCTTGTTGAGATTATGAAGACCACAGGTCTCGGGATTAACGACCTGCTTTCCGGAATCCCGCGTATGCATTCTACACCGGAGATACGTATAGACTGTCCTGAGGAACGGAAAAAAATGGAGGTGGAAGAACTGGTGCGCCGTTTTAAGGAGTACAGCGCATCAGGCAGCAGCCCTTTTAACATAAAGAAAATCTATGACATAGACGGAATAAGAGTTGTTTTTGAAAAAGGATGGGGACTCATAAGAGCAAGCAACACCCAGCCGGTGCTTGTCCTGCGCTTCGAGGCAGAAGACGAAGAATCCCTTGCTAACTACAGAAAGTTTTTTGAAAAAGAACTCCAAAAAAATACTAAGAAGTAACCACAATAAATAAAGTAAGAAGTCAGAAGTAAAAAGCAAGAAATAGGCAGTAAGCAGTAGGCACAAAAGTAGTAAACACTAAAAACTAAACAATGATGAAGAAAAACAATAAGAAATGAAACTGGAACCAAAAAACTAGATAATAAACAGAACATAATATAAAACATGAAAATATGAAAACAGAAATCAAAAAATAAAAAAATGAAATATAATGGATATAAGGATTTAAAAGTTTTTCAGCTTGCATATAAGTTAGCTATGGATATTTTTGAATCTACTAAGTCATTCCCAAAAGAAGAAAAATATTCACTTGTTGATCAGGTTAGGCGTTCTTCAAGAAGTGTTACTACCAATATAGCTGAGGCATGGAAGAAGAGATTATACCCAAAAATGTTTGTGAGTAAAATTATTGATGCTGCTGGAGAAGCAGGTGAAACAGAAGTTTGGCTGGAAATTTCCAGGGATACCGGTTATATTTCATCAGAAAAATATGATAAGCTTTATGCTGGATATGATGAAGTCAGCAGAATGCTTTATGGGATGATTGAAAAGAAGGGAAAGTTTAGTAAGCAATAAGCAGTAACTTTTTTGTATTTGAGATATTGTGCTTATTTTATTTATTTTTGGTATCTTAGTTTGTATGCATACTGCCTACTCCATACTGCATACTGTTATTTGGGGGTTTTAAATGAAAGTCCTTATCCTCGCGGGCGGCTCCGGTACACGGCTGTGGCCGTTAAGCAGAAAGAATTATCCGAAACAGTTCCTGCGTTTAACAGGCGATAAGTCCCTGCTTCAGCAGACTGTTGAAAGGCTCATTGGCTTTATTCCTCCCGGAGATATTATTATAATGACCAACAATGAATATAAATTCCACGTCTTGTCCGACCTTAAAGAATTATTCAACACTCAATATTCTTCACTCAGTGCGCCTGGTTCCTTGATACCTGCTCATATTATTCTTGAGCCTGCAAGCAGAAATACAGCTCCTGCTATTGCTCTCGGCGCAAAATACTGTCTGGAAAAACTGGGTTGTGACAGAAATGAGGTCCTCTTTATTTCACCATCTGACCATGTCATACCGGACGTTGAACAGTTCAGGGAACATGTAAAACGTGCAGAAGCTGTTGCGGGAAAGGGTTATATCGTTACCTTTGGCATAAAACCCACGAGACCGGAAACAGGTTATGGATACATAAAAATTAGTAAGCTGCCGGTAGTAAGCAGTAAGCAGTCTGGAATTGTTAATGAGGATTATTTCAATGCAGAAAAGTTTACAGAAAAACCGGATATGGAGACTGCAAAGAAATATATTGTGGATGGCAGTTACTACTGGAACTCCGGCATGTTTGCTTTCAGTATCGGAACAATGATCAATGAATTTAAAAAGCATGTGCCGGAGATATACGGGATGCTTGAAAAAAGCTATGATGAAATAGTTGACGCATTTAATCAGATGCCTGAAATATCAATAGATTACTCAGTAATGGAGAGGTCCGACAGGGTGGTAACACTCCCTATGGACATATACTGGAATGATATAGGGTCATGGGATTCCCTCTATGATCTTCTCGTAAAGGACAGTGATGGCAATATCAGGAGCGGTGATGCAATTACCATAGACACAATCGGTACTATGATAATTGGTGGCAAAAGGCTCATCGCAACTGTCGGGTTGGAAGACAGTCTGATCATTGAAACTGATGATGCAATCCTTATAGCAAAAAAAGGTCAGGCTCAGAAAGTAAAAGAAATTGTAGAGAATCTTTCAATGTCTAACCGCAGGGAAGCGTCCGAACATTTGACTACATACCGCCCATGGGGAAGTTATACAGTACTTGAAGAAGGGAACCGCTACAAAATAAAGCGGGTAGTGGTGAACCCGCGTGAAAGGCTGAGTCTGCAACTGCATCATCACCGTTCCGAGCATTGGGTGGTGATAAGAGGTACAGCAAAGGTGACTATAGGTAAGATAGAGAAGCTTGTACATGAGAATGAATCTGCGTATATCCCCAAGTCAACACTCCACAGGCTCGAAAACCCGGGCAAGGTCCCGCTGGAGATAATCGAGGTCCAGAACGGCGAATATGTCGGTGAGGACGATATAATGAGATTTGATGATGTTTATGGAAGAGAAGAGAAGAAGATCAAGGTCGAAAAAAAACCGGAGAAACTCAGTAAACCGGATAAACCAAAAATATCAGGCAAACTAAAAAAATCAGGCAAACCAAAAAAATTACCTAAGCTTAGTAAACCAAAGAAACCCAAAAAATCAAAGAAAAAGACCAAATAAAAATTTATTTTCCTGCAGCTTGCTACCCGGTTCTAAGTTTTTATTTCTTACTTTTTTTTTTAATTCTTGCTTCTGACTTTTGATTTCTTACTTTTATTTTTCTCCGTTTCCCCGTTTCACCGATTCACTTCTTTTTTAACATTCTGCCTTCTGACTTCTTACTTTTTTTGTACTTAGTTGTAGTTTTAACCTTTCCCTTTCCCTGTTGTTGACTGCTTACTGCCTAGTGCCTACTGCTTACTTTTTACTTCTTACTTCTTACTTCTGCCTTTTGACTTTCTTTATCGTTCTTTCTTGTATTTTAATCTTAACCTTTACCTGTTGTTGACTGCTCACTGTTTACTGCCTAGTGCCTACTTTTACGTTCTGACTTCTGACTTTAATCACTAAAACTTGACGTTTCTAAAGAAATAATTATAATATAGTTCAGTGGGTGAACGCACCGGAGTGCTTCATCATCTTTCCTGAAAAATGTCAGGTAACGGCGGTAGCCTTTCTTTTTGCCTGACAAGTGTATTTAAATCTTTACCTGTTTGTTCACTTCTGAATTCTTCGTTCTGACTTCTTACTTTATTTAAGACATGGACGAATCCCATTTCAAAACCCTTCGTGAATTAGCAAAGGACGGAACCCTTTCACAGCGTGATCTGTCCAAAAGAATGGGCTTAAGTCTTGGAAGGGTGAACTACCTTGTTAATGCATTGCTTGAAAAGGGCTACATCAAGGCAAAACGTTTCAAGAATTCAAGGAAGAAGATAGGGTATATGTATATCCTTACCCCGAAGGGCGTGAGCGAAAAAGTAACGCAGACATATAAATTCCTGCAGAGAAAGCTTGATGAATTTGAAAGACTCAAGCACGAGATTGAGACACTCAGGCAGGAAAATCACGAAGAGTTCCAGAAAAACAATAGAAATACATCACGCTGAAGCAATCTGTCAAGTTTAATAAAAAAAATTAGTATTTGTTTAATGTAATAGAGTTGATTTAAAATATGAAAATGAAAATTAATATTTTTGCGCTATGCTTATTAACAAATATACCTGGTCACTAAATAAACTATAAAAACCAAATAAACCAAAGTAACTAAACAAACTAAATAAACCAAATAAACCAGAGAAACCATATGAAAGATTCACAGAGCGGGAAGATAGAGAAGCTAAAGAAAAAATACGATAAAAGTTTAAATAAGTTTCGTAAGAATATCTGGGCTGAACACTGGGAAATAATTGTTACAATAATTCTGGCATTAATTATCGGAATCTTTATACTCCCCCAGCTTTTCCGCTAGAAATAATTGTCTTGAATGCCTTGACCTGAATTAGTCCGATATAACGGAATAAACCAAAAAAAACCAAACAAACCAGGGAAACTATATAAACGCTGTGCGCCATGCGCTATGCAACCATGATAAATGCAATAAACAAGTCTGACCCCAAGCGATACAATAAATGACCATAGAAGACGTGTATACTTTTAAAATAATTTTTGAGAATGAGGTGAATGATGAAAAACATTTCAAATAAAAGGATTCTTGTTACCGGAGGAGCCGGTTTTCTTGGTTCCCATCTTTGCGAAAGCCTACTAAATGAGGGACATGAGGTTATTTGTGTTGACAACTTTTATACCGGCCGAAGAACAAACATAGCCCACCTTTTTAAAATTTCTCTTTTTGAGGTTCTAAGACATGACATAACTTTTCCACTTTATGTAGAGGCTGATGAAATTTATAACCTTGCGTGTCCTGCCTCGCCTGTGCATTACCAGTTCGATCCTGTTCAGACTACAAAAACCTCTGTTCACGGCTCCATCAATATGCTTGGTCTTGCAAAAAGACTCAGGATAAAAATCCTTCAGGCTTCAACATCCGAGGTTTATGGCGACCCGGCAGTTAATCCGCAACCCGAAACATACTGGGGGAACGTGAATCCTATTGGATACAGGTCATGTTATGACGAAGGGAAAAGGTGTGCTGAGACACTCTTCTTTGATTACCACCGCCAGCATAAATTAAAGATAAAGGTTGCAAGGATATTCAACACTTATGGCCCGAGAATGCATCCTAACGATGGAAGGGTGGTAAGCAATTTTATAATGCAGGCTTTAAAAGGAGAAGACATTACAGTCTTTGGTGATGGAAAACAGACAAGAAGTTTCTGTTATGTGGATGACATGATTTCAGGGCTTATTAAACTTATGAATAGTGCCGATGATTTCACAGGACCGGTTAATCTGGGCAATCCGGTAGAAATTACCATCATTAAGCTTGCGGAGAAAATAATAAAACTGACAGGTTCAAAGTCAAAAATAGTTTTTGAACCTCTTCCTTTTGATGACCCGATGCAGCGAAAACCTGACATAAAACTTGCAAAGGAAGTTCTTGAATGGAAACCATCTGTTCCTTTTGAAGAAGGATTGAAGAATACCATTAAATATTTTAAAGATTTAACAAAAAACTAATAAAGAATATGAAATCCAGAGATAATTCAAATCCCAAAGCATTAGAAACCATAAGCATTCTTGCCCTTGCATGTGTTGCTTTAGGTCTTCTGTTTGAAATGAAGGTATTCTTTTATGTTGCCTTAGTTCTTTTATTTATAGGTATTTTTGTTAAAAAGCTATCATTAATAATTGCTAAAGGATGGCTGAAATTTGCGCATGTTCTGGGAACGATCAATTCGAAAATAATCCTAACCCTTATATTCTTTCTGTTCCTGACACCGATAGCTGTTCTGTACAGGATAGTTAAAGGCGACTTTATGAGACTCAGAAAAAGTAGTGTATATTCAAAATCCTACTGGATAGAAAAAAATCACAAGTACGTATCAAAAGACCTTGAAAATGTCTGGTAACTTGCAGTGCGCCATACGCTTTGCGACCATGATAAACACAATAAACAAGTCTGATTCCGGGCGATTAAACGATGTCAAATCTTCTAACATTAAATAAATGTAAATAAAATTAGTTAAGGTGGTAAGAATGAAAAAAGCTTTAATTACAGGTATAACAGGTCAGGATGGGTCATACCTTGCAGAGTTGTTATTGTCCAAAGACTATGAGGTGCACGGACTAATCCGTCGTGCAAGTACATTCAATACCGGTAGGATAGACCACATTTACTCAGACCCTCATATACCAGGCACGAGATTATTCCTTCGTTACGGAGATCTCTCGGATTCAGGCCAGCTTGCACATATAATCTACAATATAAAACCTGATGAAATATATCATTTAGGTGCGCAGAGCCATGTAAGGGTAAGTTTTGATATGCCTGAATACACAGGGGATATCACAGCACTCGGCACAACAAGGCTGCTGGATGCTATAAGAAGGAGTGGAATCAAGACCAGATTCTATCAGGCTTCTTCATCTGAAATGTTCGGGTCAGCCCAGCCGCCTCAAAATGAAAATACACCTTTTCGTCCGCGCAGTCCTTATGCTGCAGCAAAGGTTTATTCATACTGGATGGTTGTTAATTTCAGAGAAGGCTATAAAAAATTTGCATGTAACGGCATACTTTTTAACCATGAGTCACCCCGAAGGGGAGAGACATTTGTAACAAGAAAGATAACAATGGCGATTGCAAACATTCTTGCAGGAAAACAGAAGAAACTATACCTTGGTAATCTAAATGCGAAGAGAGACTGGGGTTTTGCTCCTGAATATGTTGAGATGATGTGGCTTATGCTTCAGCAAAAAGAGCCTGAGGATTATGCTGTTGGTACAGGGGAAAGCCATTCTGTAAGAGAATTTGTGGAAAAAGCATTTTCCTACGCAGGCATCGAGCTAAGGTGGAAAGGAAAAGGCACTACTGAGAAAGGAATCGTCGCATCAGTAAGCAGTGAGAAGTATGGAGTAAGCAGTAAAGAAAAAGTAGCAAAAATAAAGAAGTCCATAGTGCATAGTCCTTACTGCGTACTGCCAAAGGTCGGAGACACGCTGATTGAGATAGACCCAAAATATTTCCGTCCTACAGAGGTAGACTTTTTAAAGGCAGATATATCAAAGGCAAAGAAGAAACTCGGATGGAAGCCAAGGACAACCTTTGAAGAACTGGTAAAGATAATGGTTGATTATGATTTTAAACTGGTAGGTTTAAAACCTTTTGGCGAAGGTATAAGAGCGTGTGAGAAAAAAGGATTTACCTATACCAACCACGATTTTTCATTATATGAGAAGATAAGGGAAAGGTGTTGATAAAGAAACGGTTACGTACAACGGCTATGAAACCCGTATCGTCGAGCGTTAGACGGTCACGTGAAAAAGACGAACGACGTAACCGAACAACGAAACGGGTCTCGTAACCTACAGACGAAAAACGATTAGTAAAAGCCGAAACGAGCCTCGTAACCGATTAAAGAATGCCGAGTCTTTAAGTAACAGCAGGACAAAGGACGATAATAATTATGGATTTCTGGAAGGATAAACGAGTTTTAGTCACAGGCGGCGCTGGTTTTCTCGGCTCTTTTGTGGTTGAGAAACTAAAAAAACGCAGCTGCGATAACATTTTTATTCCTAAAAGCAGGGATTATGACCTTGTTCAGATGGAAGCAGTTCAGAAATTATACAGGGATGCAAAGCCTGATGTTGTTATCCATCTTGCTGCCAGAGTCGGAGGCATTGGGGCTAATCGTGTCAACCCGGGAAAGTTCTTCTATGAAAACCTCATGATGGGTGTTCAACTGATGGAAATTGGAAGACAGAAGGGAATTGAAAAATTTGTGGCTATCGGCACTATCTGTGCATATCCGAAATTCACACCCATTCCTTTCAGAGAGGAAGACCTCTGGAGTGGCTATCCGGAAGAAACAAATGCTCCTTACGGACTTGCAAAAAAGATGCTGTTAGTTCAGGCTCAGGCATACAGACAGCAGTATGGTTTTAATGCAATCTATCTTTTACCTGTGAACCTTTATGGTCCCGGAGATAATTTTAACCCTGAATCATCCCATGTCATACCTGCTTTGATAAAGAAATGTATTGACGCTAAAACTGGAGTATGCAGTAAGAAGTATGAAGTAAGCAATAACGCTGCCGACTCCGTAGTGCCTACTACTGACTCACCACCTGCGGTGGTGGTCTGGGGAACCGGTACAGCATCAAGAGAATTTTTATATGTTGAGGATTGTGCTGAAGCGATTGTTTTAGCAGCAGAAAAATACAACAAGCCTGACCCTGTAAATATAGGAGCCGGCTTTGAGATTTCCATAAAAGACCTTGTTGCATTAATTGCGAGATTAACCGGCTTTCAGGGAGCGATAACATGGGATACGTCAAAGCCAGACGGCCAGCCAAGGAGAATGCTGGATATATCAAAAGCAGAGAGAGAATTTGGTTTTAAAGCGAAGACAAAATTCGAACAGGGACTTAAAAAAACAATTGAATGGTATGTTTCCACAAGACAACCCCGATGAGCGCTTTTCGCTTTGCGCCTTACGTGATTGCTTTTACGCTGTGCGCCATGCGCTTTGCGACCATGATAAACGCAATAAACAAGTCTGATTCCGGGCGATATGACCCCATTTCATTCCATTTTTATTAAATGTGATATGATAAAACAAGCGATGAAAGGAGGAAAATATGAGTGGTGCAACCATAACAAAACTGATTGAAGAATTTAATCTTTTGCCGCTGGATGATAAAGAATTTGCAGCTGAAATTATCAAGAAACAACTAATTGAAGCGAAAAGAGATGCAATCGCGAAAAGGGTTAAAGAGGTGCAAGCTAATCTCAAAAAGGGGATCGTGAAACGGGGAACCGTGAAAGAATTATATAAGGATTTAGAGAGTGATTAAGATAACCTGGGATCAAGGTTTTAAGCGAATTTATAAAAAGAAAGTAAAGAACAATGAAGAGCTGAGAAAGAGATTCTGGGATGCGATAGAATTATTTGTAAAAGATCCTTTCCATCCTCGTGTAAGAACACACAAATTGACAGGAAAACTTGAAGGTCTCTAAGCATTTAGTGTGGATTACAATACCCGTGTTATCTTTAGTTTTATAGGGAAAGAAGATGTTTTATTGATTGATATAGGTGGACACGAAGAAGTATATTGATAAAATGTTTACTGGTGTCATTAAATCGTTGAGTAAATGAACTCTTTACAATTTACGCTTTACGATTTTACGCTTCACTGCAGTTATGATGTCAATAAACCATTTGTCAGCTTGTGAGCTTGTCAGTTTGAAATGTCAAAAATTGAGACGCGACCCCTAAAATAAAAACGACCCCTAAAATAAAAATTTTAAGAAATTCTTTGTTGATCTTAACACCTTATGTTGGCCAAATGGTGCTGATATTGCCCCTGAGAGACTATATGAAATTGGTAAAGAATTGCCGCTCGTAAAAGCATGAAGAAGTGAACAATAATCAACTTTTGAAATCCATCAATATATTGTTTCTTATGCTGTTGAGGCTCTTGCAAAAGTCCCTATTTTGTCACCCCGATCAAAGCGAGGGGTCTTAAAATACTTTGATTTTAAGAGATTCCTCACTGAGGTTACCCTGAGCAGAAGGAAAGATTCATCTCTCCGCTCGGAATAACAAAAAAGGGGCTAGGAATGACAGACAAAGGGTAGGATGTCATCTCGACCTTTTCTTTTGTCATTTCGATCTTTACTTTTTGTCATCTCGACTTTTACATTTGTCATTTCGACCGAAGGGAGAAATCTTAAATGTCTGAAGAAAAAACATACTATGTTTACCTGCTTACAAACTGGAATAACAAAGTAATGTATGTTGGAATAACAAATAACCTTGAGCGGAGAATCTATGAGCATAAGAATAAGATAATCAAAGGATTTACAAAAAAATACAACTTAAATAAACTGGTTTATTTTGAAGAGATAAAAGATATACTATCAGCTATAGAAAGAGAAAAAGAGATTAAGAAATGGAGGAGAGAGAAGAAGAACCAGTTAGTAAAACAAATTAACCATAATAATGCAGACATTGCTCATAAATTTATTTAACTCGATGAATTATCGAGATTATTTTTATTTGTTTTATGGATAAAAATATCGTTATACCATTAGTTAAAGGTACACTAAGGTATCGAAAAATTAATTTATTCTCAACATCTGCATCATTCAATCGCATTATTTGGGTTAATCTGAAGTGGGAAGATTTGAGTTTAAAATGGTAGGAATATTCAAGGAGGAAAAGATTCCTCGCGGAGTTTACCCTGAGCAAAAGGAAAGATTCCTCGCTTCGCTCGGAATGACAAAAGAAGGGATCTGAATGACAGCTTAGAATTCAACTGTTGGAACAGAGTTCGCTATGAAATAATCCGGACTAATCAGAAAATTGGAATCCAAATAATGAATAAAAATAGTATAATTAAAAATGATGAGCGCCATGACTGATAACAGAGTTCACGATATAATGCTGAAACTGACCAATTTATTTCTGAAAGA
Organism: Nitrospirae bacterium RBG_13_39_12; assembly: GCA_001805125.1. Taxonomy (GTDB): domain Bacteria; phylum Nitrospirota; class Thermodesulfovibrionia; order Thermodesulfovibrionales; family SM23-35; genus RBG-13-39-12. Next base: position 423 of record MHEF01000029.1, on the reverse strand, counting down.
TTCAAACATTATTTTTGCAATCCTCTTTGGTTCTCACGTACAAAAGAAACAGAAAAACAGTGATATTGATGTCGCAATTTACTTTAAAAAACCTCCTGAAGGACTGAAGTTATTGCGTCTTATTAATATGCTTTCAAATCAGACCGGTAAAGAGGTTGACCTTGTAGTTTTGAATGATGCTTCAGCATTCCTCACTCACCAGGTGATGAAATATGGCATTCCATTAACTATAAAAGACAGAAATATTTACGGAAGATTTAGAGAAAAGACAATTACCGATTATCAGGAATATAAGTTTGTTTCAGGAATGAATGTTTATGATAGATAAACAGCTAATTGAAAAAAAGTTGCGAAGAATAGAGGAATATTTAGATGAACTAAAAGCTGTTCAATTGAAGAATCTGAAAGAGTTTATATATGTCT
>MHEF01000028.1 GCA_001805125.1 Nitrospirae bacterium RBG_13_39_12 | reverse complement strand
TGCCGACAGCATTAAAGAGTGAAGGCGAACTTATAAAAATCAAACAGTATTTAACAGATAAAAAAGGTCATAAGGTAGCTGCTGTTATTGCGATGGATGAGCTTGACAGATTAGAAACCCTTCTGGAAACTATCCCACCTTCCGAAAGATGGGTTTATAAAAACAAAGAGGCTCTAAAAAGCCTTCACAAGGGTCTTAAAGACGCCGCTGAAGGCAGAATTTCAAAACTAAATCTTAATGAACTGTAGGAATCTTTCTTGTTCGATATATTCCTGACTGACGAGGCAAAAGAACAGATAACCATTATTGCCGTAACACCCCATCCTTAAAATATCCCGTATCTTCCTTTTCCTCTGAATTCCAAAATTCCCTTATCTCTTAGAATCTGTAACTGCTAATCGCCCTAGCGACTCGCTGAGGAGAGCGGATTTTGGGAAGAATATTTTATTGTGACCACAATTGTTGACATATTTATGATGAAGAAGATATAATTTTATCAGGAGGTAACATGAAGGTAGCAACGATAAGGGAATTCAGGGACAAAGCAACAAGCTATTTTAAAGAAGAAGAGCCCGTCCTTGTTACGCGACACGGGAAAGTCACCGGCCTTTATCTGCCGATAGAGCATCCTGAAAGCTTTCCACTCGAATTGAGAAAAGAACTGCTCATACGCCTCGGAGAATCCATAAGCCGCTCCCTTGAAAGAAAAGGAATATCTGAGGGAAAGCTCCTTGCAGGGTTCGATGCCTTTAAGAAAACTTGCCGCAGACGCTAATGTCATTTTATCCGCTGTCGCAGGCAAGGCAGCGCTCCGCATATTCCTTAAAGAAGATGTCGAAATCATAACAACGCAGTTTAATGTTGATGAGGTCAGGGAATACCTCTCCGTTATCGCAGAGAAATATGAGTTTAGCGAAGAAATTCTTGAATCACAGCTAAAACTCCTTCCCCTTTCTGTATATCCGCTGCATTTTTATGAAGACTTTATTTTAAAGGCATCACAGAAACTATCAGGAAGAGATGAAGATGATATAGAGCTTCTTGCCCTTGCAATAAAACTGAAGATACCTGTCTGGAGCAATGATAATGATTTTAAGAATTTAGGTATTGAAGTATATACAACTGCAAAACTATTGAAGATTCTCAAAGCTTAGCTTTTACTACCACGCTTCAATTTTTCCGCTCTTCTGCTCTGTGCAGATTTCCGAACTTTCACACTTTTGCACTTCTGTTTTATCTGACTTCATACTTCCCTTTTCCTTTAATAATAAGACCATAAATAAAGCTACTTGTATGTCATTCCCGCTTGTCGGGTCTCCCCAGCGACTCGCCGAGGAGAGCGAATTTTGGGGTGGAGGGGGAATCTTTATATTTTCTATTCTTCTGTCATTATCTTTTCATATAATTCTTTAGGTGGTATTCTATCTTGGTCATGCAATTCCATAGTTACCTTCTTGCTAATTTCTAAAGCGCCTCCTCTACCACTATACCCTTTGAAGTCTCCGTTATTGGTCCAATTCCAGTTTCTGCCAGATTTTATAATTTTTAACATGTCATCCGTTTTATATTTCCCTTGCAAAAGAGTTTTATCAACTACAACAGCGCCAATAAAACAAATAGCCCATAAACCAGCACCTCTTAAAATTATGTATTCTTTCGGTTCTGACCAAGCCTTTGGCTGCCACTTTTTTACTGCATGAAAATAATTCCTTACAACTTTATATTGAATATCTGCATCTGGTAATGGAGGCAATTGATTCGAACGTGAAATCATATAATTGATACCAGAGCGTAGCGATCTAAGAGGTAATTCAATTTTTGATATTTTTCTGCCACCCTCATAAATACGATTATAGAAAAGGCTTTTTGGATCTCTCCCTAATTTTTGCGCTATATATAGGTCGGGACTCGTGCGCTTCAAGATTTCTTCCTCCGTTAACCTAACTTCAATATTGTCCAAGTGACTTGTATTCATTGCTTTTTGGTTGTCATTTATATCTTTGAATAAAATAATTTCCTCTTCTCGCTTCAATTCATATGCCATACAAAAAGAAACGACCTTGTCGATTGGTGTAAAATTAGAGTCGGCACCATCTGCATAATGTAACCTGTGGTTACCATCAACTCGAGAAATAGAAACTTTACTTTTTGCACTAATATCCATATTAATCTTCAAAGTGCCGATATCCTCATTTTCGGAAGAGTGCCAATATGTTACTGCTTTTTTATTCCTAACACTTAAAAACACCTCTGGCCAAAAAGCTAAATCCCGTGTTTTAACATATTCATAGGCTGCTTTAGCATGTTTCCGGCTAAGGTCTCTTTGAGTTCCTTGAGGATTACTTTTCCTATCGTAAATATCTGGTTTTGACATTTTTGACAGATCACAAAGTTTGGCATACCCTCTATAAACTTTAACGCCCAAAACCTGACCGCGGATAACCGGGATCTCAAGTAAATTATCTTGCGCTTTTAAAGCTCTGCCCATACCACACCTCCAAGAATAAAATAATAAAGAAGCCCCTGTTACTAATGCTCAGTGGTACTTTCGTGCACATTTATTCAGCCTTTCTTTGCAAATACTGAAAAAGCAGATTTACCAGTCAACGTGTTAATTTTCATGGATATTGTCTCCAATCTTACGGACATGATTACAATTGCAGCAAAAAAATCAGCTATTATTTCTTTTTTGTTGTTAAAGTATGTCTTTTTGACGCGAGAAAAAAGATAATAATGTTCCAGTGCTCTAGTAATTTCCTTGATTCTATCTCTATGTGGTCCAGAATCAAGTTTTGGGGTTTGAACTTCATGCGCAAACGAATTTCTAATATCTTTAATCACATTGAGTAATTTTTTAAATTCTTTATCAATGATGCCCAATCTATAACAAATGTTTATTTTTGAGCTAAATGTTGAAAGGGGTGCAGTTCCGTCAAACAACTCACTCTTGTTAGGTGGCTCAGAGATAAAGTATTTATTTAATAACTGATATAGTAAGTCTTCAAGCTTTGAAGTTCCAAGGATAACCGCTGCCCTATCACTTTCTCGATTAATTTCATTCACAAAAGCTTCAAAAACCTGTATCTGATTTGCTACAATTTTAATCTTTTTCCTTTGCTTATTCTTCATAATAAGATTTTTTCTAATGTCATCACAATAACCCTATAACATATATAGGCACTTGTATTGCGCTTTTGAAATAGGGCAGATATTTAATCACTTTCTCAAATTGAAGACTGCCTTCCCAGTTTTGTTTATGTTCTTCTTTTGCTCTTTTTTGAAATTCTTTAGTCGTAACAATGTATATGCCTATATCAATGCTATCCAGAGCAGAATACGAGCATACCTGAAATTTCAATAAATCGATGCCAATAAAAGAAGAATGTCCGAATTGAATCTCAATTCCTGTTCTGTTTTTCAAAAAATCTAATTTAGCAGAAGGGTCTTTAGTATCTTCAAACACTGAGGGTTGATCCTGCCAGCCTAAATCAACAAGTTTTTCCTTGAAAAGTTTATTTAAGTTTGGTCTTGATAATGCATCGCCCTTTGGATTTAGCAAATGTATAAGTTCTTCTACCTCATTTTTTATAGTCAGATTGCTGTTTAAGACCTGTTCTGCAAATCTATAGGAATACTTTTTAAAATTCATTTCTCTACTCCTCTAAAAAGAACGGGGATTCTTACTCCTAAAGCTCTTGCAATCTTTTGGATGTTTTCAAGAGATACATTTCTTTCACCGCGCTCGATTGCGCCAATGTAAGTTCTATGGAGTTCACATAATTCTGCAAGCTTTTCCTGCGAGATTTTGAGATTTTCTCTTTGAGTGCGGACGTTTCTGCCAAATATCTTTTTAATATCTGCCATATTATCTCAGGTAGATTTTTCTTTAATTGATGCCTATGAGTCTACAGACTATAAGTAGCATCAGATTCTTACATATAGTCTCTTTACTTCTCTCTGCTATTCGATCAAAGATCATTTAAAAATGCAAGAAGGCGTAGTTGGGGTTAAAGAGACTGCAACCTGAGGAGTTTGACCTCGAATGCAACACAGTTTGGTCTTTTCCGAAAAGAGGCAACTGGGCAACCCACAGATCCGACTACCGCGGGAACTGGTCACCTCAAGTTGTAAGAAATCTTATTCTGCGCTATTCAAATGAAGGCGATATTGTTCTTGACCCGATGGTCGGCGGAGGCACAACTTTAATTGAATGCAAGCTTACAGGAAGAAAAGGTGTTGGAATTGACATAAACCCGGATGCAATTAAAATTACCCGGGAAAGATTGAATTTCGATTATCTATATTCACAATCACAGGAATGTTACGCAGGAGATGCCAGAAATCTTGAAACCATCAAAGACAATTCAATCGACTTAATACTTACTCATCCACCCTATGCAGATATCATCAAATATTCAGAGGGAAAGATTACTGACGATATTTCAAATATCCATTCAATAGATGTTTATTGTAATGAGATGGAAACTGTGGCAAAAGAATGTTTCAGGATTTTAAAGCCGGATAAATACTGCGCTATTCTTATCGGTGATACACGAAGAAACAAGTTCTACATTCCATTGGCATATAAAGTCATGGAATGCTTTATAAAGGCTGGATTTATTTTGAAGGAGGACATTATTAAAGTCCAGCATAGATGCAGGGCAACCGGTTTCTGGATAAAGAAATCAAAATTGTATAACTTTCTCTTAATAATGTATGAGCATATTTTTGTGTTTTGGAAAATGTCAGGAAGTCAGGAAGAGAGAAGGACAGGAAGTGCTGTGAAACTCCCTTCCTAATGCCGTCCTCGCTTCCTAACTTGCGCACTTATAGACTAAATCAAGCAGTGTTTGTTACCTTACAGTATATGATAATTCAGATATTGTATGGTAATTTAATTCTTGACTTGCGTTACCTTACAATGTATCATAAACAGTATGATGTATGGTAACAAGGGAAATGATATATGAAAGTTATTAAGGGTGTTTTGGAAGAAGAGCTTGAGAACTCCTTGCGGATGAAGAAAGAATACGAGAAAACTATTAAATCGCTTCCGCAGGGCGCCCTCGTGAGAAAAGAGATTCGCGGTCACAGTTATTACTATCTCATGAAAAGGGAAGGACTGAAGGTGAAGTTTGTCTATAAGGGCAAACTGCCGAAGGAAGAAATAAAAAAATATGAGGAAGCAAAACAGTTCAGGGCCAAGTACCGGAATCTGCTTTCGCAGGTAAAAAAACAGATTGCATTTTTAAGAAAGGCGTTGCGTGGAAAAGAGATACGCTCTGTTTCTTGAGGTTCTCAGGCGGTTTCAGGCGGCGGGATTGCTGAAGGAATTGATCCTCATAGGGAGCTGGTGTCAGCACTTTTACAAAAGTTATTTTGCAGGTCTGAGATATACCCCGACTATAAGGACAAGGGACATGGATTTTCTTGTTCCTATACCTTTCCGAATCAAGAATAAGGTTGACGTAGAGGAACTTCTTAGAGATGAGGGTTTTGTGGTTACTTTCAGCGGAGGCGCAGGTTATATGAAACTTATGCACCCTGATCTGATAGTGGAGTTCCTTGTCCCTGAAAAGGGGAAGGGTTCTGACAGGCCGTACCCTTTGCCGCAGTTAAGCATGAACGCCCAGCCCCTGAGATTTCTTGATTATCTTCTTCAAAACACTATACGCATAGAGGCAGAGGGATTGAAAATAAAAGTACCCCATCCTGCTGCATTCGCGCTCCATAAGCTCATTATATCGGCCAGAAGAAAAAAAGAGGAGAAGCTGCTCAAAGACAGAAAAGAAGCATTAGCGATTTTAACAGTACTCGTGAGGAAAGGCGACGCCGGCGAAATAA
>MHEF01000027.1:12610-12752 GCA_001805125.1 Nitrospirae bacterium RBG_13_39_12 | reverse complement strand
GTGACCAACGGTGAAGCCTGGCCGGACAACACAACTCTACCGGCTGAACTATTCATCGGACCGGGTGAGCGCAACTACGTGATCGTGGACTTCACGGGGTTGCAGCCCGGGGAGACCGTCACTCTTATCAACAACGCCCCTG
>MHEF01000027.1:9719-12546 GCA_001805125.1 Nitrospirae bacterium RBG_13_39_12 | reverse complement strand
GCAGTTCAAGGTGATCGCTCTCAAAAGCGCAGACAGAAGCTGCAACCCTGCTACGGGCGGCTGTAAGCGCCCCATTCCGATGGTGCGTCTGGCCGACGGAAATGGCGACTTGGCATGCGGCGTGAAAATCAGTAAGGTCAGGCAGCTCGTTCTGAAGGAGCATGAAGGGCCAGGGGGACCGGTTGAGGTCCTTGTTAACAACACCCACTGGGATGGTCTGATGTCTCCCCGCATAGCGACTGATTTTCCTGTCGACGGTGTCAGCGAATTGCCGCAAGTGGGATCCACCGAACTTTGGGAAATCATCAACCTGACGATGGACGCCCACCCGATGCACACGCACCTGGTTCAGTTTCAGGTGCTGGACCGGGAAGGTTTCCAGGGGGACCTGATGACCAACACGGGCGGATACTTTGATGCATGGGGAGCTGCCTTCGGATATCCAAATAATCTGCCACCACAGTGTTCTGCCCCTACCAATGCCCAAAACCCCTGCCCGGGCTACGGTCCGCCACTGCCATATAACAACGGAGAAACAACGGTAATAAATGGCCGGACCGTTCCGGTCATCGGCGGCAACCCCCGCATCGAGCCTTATCTCTTGGGCAATCCCACCCCGCCAGCCCCGGAGGAAGCCGGATGGAAAGACACTGCAAAAGCCTTCCCAGGCAAGGTGACGAGGCTCCTGGCGCGCTGGACGCCGACAAGCATACCGAATTTTCTCGCGAGACCGGGACGTAACCTTTACACCTTCGATCCGACCAAGGGTCCTGGCTATGTCTGGCACTGCCATATCATCGATCATGAGGACAATGAGATGATGCGGCCATACAAGGTCAAGTGGTAGCATCAACAGATAGGTTTAATGAGAGGGCCGTTCAGACGGCCCTCTCATTTTTAAGGAGAAGAGAATCAATGATTTTGCCAGGAGGGATAATTGAATAGAATTAATCAAATTTCCAGCAGTAAGATTTTTATTCTCGGAGTAGTCATTGTCAACCTGCTTATTTTAGCGGGCATTTCATCAGCCCTTAATCGAGATGACCTGGAGAAGCTCAAAACGACCAAATCTTGCGAAGGCTGCAACTTGCGAGGCGCCAATCTGGAACGTGCAAACCTATCAGGCATAAACCTGTCCGGAGCTGACCTGGGCGGTGCAAACCTACGAGGTGCCAACCTCTCCAGTGCCAACCTCTCCGGAGCCAAGTTGGGTGATGCCGTACTGTCCGATGCAAACCTGACCGGTGCCAACTTAACTGGTGCAAGCCTGGCTGGTGCCTACATGTTTAATACGGACTTCTCACGTGCGACATGGATGGACGGAATGACCTGCAAAGAAGGCTCTCTCGGGAAGTGCGAGAAGTAATTTTTATCAAAGTGAAAAGAAAAAAAGACATCTAATAGCATCGGAATGAAATGGAGGAAAAAGGGATGCGTCGAACGTTTCTGATTATTCTGGGCGTAACTTTGCTTCTGTCGGTTTGCTGGGCAGAGGAGCAGGTTCCGCCTCAAGAGCAGAAGGCCAGGGACAGCTACAGTCTTGGATACGATTTTGGTAACAATCTGAAGAGGCAGGGGGTCGATGTCGACCCGGATGTCCTTCTCTCGGCCGTCCGCGAAGGGCTGGAAGGTAAAAAACCTGCGCTGAGCCCCGAAGAGATCCGCGACACCCTGCTGCAACTGCGAAAGAACTTGATGGTCTTGCAAGACCGACGCTTCCGGGAGCTCGCCGCCAAGAACATGGAGCAGGGGAAGGCTTTCCTGGAGGCAAACAAGGCCAAGGAGGGCGTGAAGGTCCTTCCCAGCGGCCTGCAATATAAGGTGATGAAGGAAGGGGAGGGTCCGATCCCGAAAGCAACAGACTCGGTCACCCTGCACTACCGGGGTACGCTGATTGACGGCAAAGAATTTGACAGTTCGTACAGCCGGGGCGAACCGGCAACCCTCAACCTCGTTGGCGTGATCAAGGGCTGGCAGGAGGCCCTGCAGCTCATGAAAACAGGTTCGAAATGGCAGATCTTCGTCCCTGCCGATCTGGCCTATGGCCAGCGCCAGTTTGGTCGTATTCCTCCAAACAGCGCCCTGATCTTTGAATTAGAACTCCTGTCCATCGGAGACAGCTCCGATTCTAAGGCGATTGAGACGCCTGCAGCAGGGGAGCCAGCCGACAATCTGCCTCATGAGGATAATGGTCGAAACCCTGCCTCTGAAAGCAGTGACTGAGGTGCGCAGAAGAGTAACAGAAAAATCAGGATACTGACAGATTCGCTCATCAAATTTAAAGAATTTAATTAAGAGACAAAGGCAGTCAGAAAAGAAATGTAGTTAAACAAAAAATTTATTGGGTTATAAAATTGAGAGGGGAGTTTATGAAGAAAATACCATTTTTGCTGATTATTTTATTATTTTGTCTCATGTTATTATCCTACCCCCCGAACACGGGTGAAGCGTCTTTCACTTTCGAACGATATAAGGTAATCGCATGGAACGACCTCGGCATGCATTGTATGGATCATGATTATTCTGTCTTTGCCATATTGCCTCCATACAATAACCTGCATGCCCAATCTTTCGACAGGTTAACGGGCAAGCTCATAAATACAGGCGTTTTTCTGACCTATGCGGCAACAAAAGATACCAATGGTTTAATCAACACAACGAGCTGCGAAAAGACGAATTTCTGGGAATGGGCGCCTTTTCTTTTCGGTGTCACACTCACTGATGATATTGGACTCGCAGGAAATACCGTGCAGTCCAGAACTCCGGCACGGATGACTTATGATTCAACCAAGAAGTACTGGAAAGCCGAGGGGATTCCCACGGTACC
>MHEF01000027.1:7338-9675 GCA_001805125.1 Nitrospirae bacterium RBG_13_39_12 | reverse complement strand
CAGGAATTCCGCTAATCCCCTCTACTCAACAGCTCTTGAAATCAATAATTTCAACGCCGCCGGTTTGCTAACAACATCAGATTCTGGAAATCCTATTCTCTGCGCCGATTGCCATGCTTCAAATGCCTTGGGGAAGCTCGGAATTGCCGGCATCAAACAATTGACCACCTCCGTACACTCATGGCACGCAGTAATGGCGATGGATGACAACACAGGGATGCCTCTTGATCTCACTATGGACAGGAGCGCTTGTTATTACTGCCATCCGGGATCTACGACCCAATGTTTAAGGGGAGTTATGGGTAAGGCAATCAATCCGGAAACGGGTGATCTGTTGCTTCAATGCCAGAGCTGCCATGGCTCGATGTCGAAAGTGGGGGCAGAGGACAGAATCGGCTGGATGGATCTGCCGAGTTGTCAAAATTGTCACTATAAGTCGGATGAGACGGGAGATTATGTGAGAGATACCTCAGCCTTCGATTCTTCAGGAAACTTCAGGCCGTCAACGAGCATTTTCTCTACCGGCAACAATCTTTATAAGATGAGTTCAGAGCATGGAGGAGTTCAGTGCGAGGCATGCCATGGCTCGACCCACGCGGAATATCCTACAACAGAGGCAAACGATAATGTTCAGAGCATAATGCTGCAGGGATATCAAGGAACTGTTAGGGAATGTTCGGTCTGCCATTTCATTTCTATCCCGGTCACAAAAAACAAGGGACCACATGGTCTTCATACGATCGGCCAGATATGGGTTTTTTCCCACGCGAGAAGTGCAAGACAAGACCCTAAATATTGCACAACTTGCCATGGACAGGATTACAGGGGAACCTTTTTATCTAAAACAGCCACGACAAGAATTTTCCGCACTATCTGGCTGAATAAGAAAACCTTTAGAGAGGGTCAGAGCATAGGCTGTTGGGACTGTCACAAGAGAATTTAAGAAGGATCGGCTTAAGCCGAAGAGAGAGCCGGGGCTTATTTTCTATAGCAGGCCGTCCGTCAATGCCCAAACATAATGGGTTTGCTATTCTCGAAGAGGATTGAGGTGACATTGACGGACAGCCTGCTTGCAGCGAATAGTTCGTTTCGACTTCCCGGATTGCCTTATTTATCTATTACTCCCTCAAACACGTTCTTCACTTCCCTCAGCATCTCTTTATGGATTGCAGGGTTTCCCGCAACAATATTTCCTGTCTTCAGATAATGAGTACCTCCTCCGAAGTCAGTCACAATTCCACCAGCCTCTTTGATGAGAAGACTTCCTGCTGCAATATCCCAGGGACTTAGGCCTAACTCGAAAAACCCATCACACCTTCCGCAAGCGAGATATGCAAGGTCGAGAGCGGCTGAACCAGCTCTTCTCATGTCACTGACTTTGAGAAAAATATTCTTGAAAAGCTTCATATACGTGTCTATCATCTCCTTATTGCGGAAAGGAAAACCGGTGGTAACGAGGCTTTCGCTCAGATTAACCTTGGATACTTCCGCAGGAGCACAATTTAAATAAGCGCCCGCCCCCTTTTCAGTCCAGAAAAGTTCATTCCGTAAAGGGTCTAAAATAACTCCCACGATTATTTCCTCTCTATATTCGAGTGCTATTGATATTGAGAAAACAGGATAGCCATGGATATAATTTGTTGTACCATCAAGAGGATCTATAATCCAGCGGTATGTTTCTCCGCCGCGTTCTTTCAGTGATTCCTCCGCAAGAAAGAGGTGGTCAGGAAAATACTTCTTTATTGTATCTATGATGACCTTTTCTGATTCTTTGTCAGCGATAGTGACAAAGTCAGATGCCTTCTTGAGATCAATATCCTTTTTTGAAATTTTCCCGAGGTGCTCGACAATAATCTGTCCTGCGAGCTTTGCCGCTTTCACAGCAATCTCAAGAAAGTCATCTGGTCCGTTGATTTGTCTATTCGTGTGCTCCATGGGAGAGAGTTGTCAGAAAATTATGGAACTGATGAGAAGAGTTTACTATAAGACAGGCCCCGATAAATCGGGGCCTGTCTTTCCTGGCTTAGGCTTTTTCGACATTTATCGCCTTCGGGCCTTTCGGTCCATCGGCAACATCAAAGCTCACTGCCTGACCTTCTGACAAGGTCTTGAAACCATTGTCCTGAATGGCAGAATAGTGAACAAAAACGTCCACACCGTCTTCTCTGGTAATGAACCCGAAGCCTTTGGATTCATTGAACCATTTAACTGTGCCCTTCATAGTACTGCTACACCTCCTTGATAAGAATTTGAAGATTGCGGAACCTTGTCATAAAAAAGACCGCAAAGTCTGAGTCTTTGCGGCCACATCCAACAAAAACTTCCGAAACTTCTTTT
>MHEF01000027.1:7059-7266 GCA_001805125.1 Nitrospirae bacterium RBG_13_39_12 | reverse complement strand
ATGTTCGCTCTTCTTGCCTGGTAATCGGTAAAATTTGAACATGAAGATATCTCCCTGTATTTCTGCTGCGCAGGAAGCCAGACCTCCAGGTCATACGTTTTAGAAGCAGAAAATCCCAAATCTCCCATACAGAGCGCCACCACTCTGTAAGGAAGTCCCAGCTTCTGAAGTATATCCTCGGCGTCTCCTGTCAAAGATTCCAGTTCA
>MHEF01000027.1:6114-6939 GCA_001805125.1 Nitrospirae bacterium RBG_13_39_12 | reverse complement strand
TAGGCCGTATAATAAATCGGCAAATCCTCTTCCTTGAGGATTTCATTTCTATGAATATTTGTCACAGGGACTTCAGCGGTTGGAATAAGATAAAACTCGGGATCACTGATAACAAACAACTCTTGAGAGAATTTAGGGAGTTGTCCCGTTCCTGTCATGCTCTCCCGATTGACAATGAGTGGTGGAAAAACTTCCGTATACCCCTTTGATGTATTCAAATCGAGCATAAAATTCATCAGGGCCCGTTCGAGCTTTGCACCCATCCCTCTCATGAGGGCAAACCGTGCCCCTGCGATCTTGGATGCCCTGTCAAAGTCAATAATCTTAAGCATCTCGCCAATATCCCAGTGATTCATTGGTTCAAAGTCAAACTGCCTCGGTTCGCCCCATCTCCTTATCTCCCTGTTCTCTGTTTCATCTTTTCCAACTGGCACTGACTCATCAGGGATGTTGGGAATATTGAGGAGGAAGTTCCTTGTTCTTTCGTCGAGTTCCTTTAATGTTTCTTCTTTTATTTTTATCGCCTCGGAAACACTCTTCGCTTTCTCTGTCTCAGCAGCAGCATCAGCACCTTCTTTTTTTATTCTGGATATCTTTTCCGAGAGTTCATTTCTCTCCTGCCTGTACCTTTCCACATCAAGGAGCAATGATCTCCTCTGTTCCTCTATTTTCAAGAAATCATCGATGACACCGGGGTCGTAACCCCTGTCTCTGAGGGCCTTTACTACCTTCTCCGGATTATCTCTCACAAACCTTGCATCGAGCATTACCAATCCTCCTCTCAGGTATAATAAACTACTATTTAGCAGTGTTGAAGTCAAGGAA
>MHEF01000027.1:3915-6093 GCA_001805125.1 Nitrospirae bacterium RBG_13_39_12 | reverse complement strand
CAGGTAGTAAGCGGGCATCCAGGGTTTTCTGGATTCCCCGGTCAAGCCGGAGAATGACAACTGAAAAAATAAATATTGTCGCCATTATTATGAGAACATTAGTAAAGTACTTGTTGCGTGAACAACTTACTTGAAATTTATCACAAACTCTATCATGCCTTTGGCCCTCAGCACTGGTGGCCCGGGGACTCCCCTTTTGAGATCGCCGTTGGTGCCATCCTCACACAGAATACAAACTGGGCAAATGTAGAAAAAGCGATAGGAAATCTAAAGACGAAGACGGTTTTAAACTCCGCGAGCATTTACAAAATGAAGACAGGGAGACTTGCATCTCTGATCAGACCCGCCGGCTACTTTAATATCAAAGCCCGACGACTCAAGTCATTCATCAATTTCCTGATGAGTGAGTATCATGGGAGCATGAAAAGGATGAGAAACGAGGAGATGCATACTTTGCGGACAAAACTTCTGAATGTCCACGGCATCGGTCCTGAGACAGCCGATTCCATACTCCTTTATGCCTTGGATAAGCCTTTCTTTGTCACTGATGCCTATACAAAGCGCGTTCTGTCAAGACATAACATCATAAAACATGATGCCGGTTACAATCATATTCAAAACCTGTTCCAATCTACGCTGGAAAAAGATGCTGTTCTTTTCAATGAATACCATGCGCTTTTTGTAAAGCTTGGAAAAACATACTGCAGGAAGAAACCACTATGCCGGGGATGCCCTCTGGAGGAAATATAGCGTGGAGCGTTTCAGACTCGTTACATCCCTTTCTCCCAAGGGAGATCAGCCTAAAGCTATAAAGGAACTCACCGACGGACTTAAAAGGGGGCTGAAACATCAGGTCCTCCTGGGCGTAACAGGCTCCGGCAAGACCTTCACCATAGCCAATGTGATTGAGAATATAGAGAAGCCGACTCTTGTTATTGCCCATAACAAAACCCTTGCCGCCCAGTTGTATGGAGAATTCAAGGAACTCTTTCCAAAGAATGCTGTCGAATTCTTTGTCAGCTACTATGACTACTATCAGCCCGAGGCATACTTACCAACGACAAACACGTACATAGAGAAAGATGCCCTCATCAATGATGACATAGACAGGATGCGCCATTCAGCAACGATGGCAGTCCTCGAAAGACGGGATACGATTGTCGTTGCCTCTGTCTCATGCATTTATGGAATAGGCTCACCCCGGGATTATATGGATATGCATCTGGTCATCGAAGACGGGATGCGGACTGAGCGTGACGAGATATTGAAAAGATTGGTGGAGATGCAGTATACCCGTTCAGAAACGGAATTCAGAAGAGGCACATTCAGAGTAAGGGGTGACATCGTGGAAGTTTATCCTTCTTTCTCACTCGATAAGGGAATCAGAATCGAATTCTTTGGTAATGATGTGGATGCACTCCGCGAATTCGATCCCCTCACCGGAGAAAGAATCCGGAAGATCGGGAAGGTGGCAATTTTTCCGAACAGCCACTGGATAACACCGCGGGAAAGGCTTGAACCGGCGTTGAGGAACGTGGAAAAAGAGATGGAAGAAAGGGTGGAGTATTTTCTAAAAAAGGACCAACATCTCGAAGCCCAGAGAATTGAACAGAGAACGCGATTTGACCTGGAGATGCTGCGGGAATTCGGCTATTGCCACGGCATCGAGAATTATTCGAGACATCTGAGCGGGCGGGCTCCTAATGAACCTGCATATACATTAATTAATTATTTTCCCGAAGATTTCTTGATTGTCATTGACGAATCCCATGCAACAATACCGCAACTCGGCGGCATGTATGAGGGCGACCGCTCAAGGAAGCAGACTCTTATTAATTATGGTTTTAGACTGCCTTCCGCTCTGGATAACAGACCACTTACCTTTGCAGAATTTGAGCACAGGGTCAACCAGGCAATTTATGTGTCCGCTACTCCCGCAGCCTACGAACTTGAGAAATCCGGCCGGCGCGTCATTGAGCAAATTATCAGGCCCACCGGTCTTATAGATCCGAATTTGACCGTAAGGCCTGTTTCTGGGCAGGTGGAGGACTTGCTTGGAGAAATCAGAAAACGCGCAGAAAGAGGCGAGCGGGTTCTCGTAACAACACTTACAAAAAAAATGGCGGAAGACCTGACAGATTATTATACGGACCTCGGTGTGAGGGCTCGATATCTTCA
>MHEF01000027.1:1279-3896 GCA_001805125.1 Nitrospirae bacterium RBG_13_39_12 | reverse complement strand
CAACGCATTGAGATAGTCCGTGATTTGAGGCTTGGAAATTTTGACGCAGTAATTGGAGTAAACCTCTTGCGCGAGGGGCTCGACCTGCCCGAGGTCTCCCTTGTAGCGATCCTTGATGCAGACAAGGAGGGTTTTCTCCGTTCAGAACGCTCACTGATTCAGACGACAGGCCGTGCAGCGAGGAATGTTAAAGGAGAAGCGATCCTCTATGCTGATACCATCACAGGCTCTATGCAGAAAGCATTAAAGGAAACAAAGAGAAGAAGGAAGATACAGGAGGACTACAACAAAAGAATGAATATCACCCCCGAGACGGTGAAGTCAAATATCAAGGATATCCTGCGTTCAATATATGAGGCCGACTATTGGACCGTACCTGCCGTTGCAGAGGAAAGAGCAGAATATGGATACGAAGAGGACACCCTTAGAAGACTTGAGACAGAAATGAAGGAAGCTGCAAAGAGGCTTGAGTTCGAGCGCGCCGCAAAGATACGGGATAGGATGAAAGAGATAAAACAAAAGATGATTGAGATAGGTATCAAAAAATGATATCAGGGGAAGAAAAGGCATGGGAGATGATCTTGGACCTTGACCCTGTGGATGTGTGCAGGAGGGCCAATGTTACATATAATCGAGATACGACATCTTACCTGTTGAAGTCTTTTGGGTTTGAGTTTTCAATTTCACCCCGTGGAAGGGAAATCAAGAATCTATCTGAAAAAGGAAAAATCCTTGCGACGAGACTTGCCTATGTTTTTAACCATTCCGTCTTGTCCTATCTTCTAAATGCAAAAGAAATTCCCCTGTCAGGAAGGCTCGTCAAACCTAACAACATTAAGGGCGGTGAATTCTTCTTCCAGGGATCACATATGCTTCCACTCGACAAAGTTGCTGAAAAATACGGAAATGATAAAGAAGGGTTCATCACAAGAGGAAAAGAATTAAGCGGGAGATTGCTCGGGTATGGAGACGCATCCCTTGAACTTCTCCCCTTACCGCGTTTGCCGGTTACGCTCATCCTGTGGCTGACTGACGAAGAGTTTCCTGCAAGGTTGGACATCCTTTTCGATTCAACCTGTGAAATCCAGGTTCCTCTCGATATCCTCTGGTCAATCGCCATGATGAGCATACTGTCATTGCTGTGAAAAAAGGACTAAGTGAGTAGCCGCAGGCTTCAGCCTGCGATTCTTCAGGCATTGAGAATAGACGATCACGCAAACTAAAGTTTGCGGCTACAATACTTGAATCGTTGACTTTTTTTGATATAATCTTTTGCTATGAAGAATGTTGGCTTTATCTACGATGATATCTTCCTGAAACACGCAACCCCCGACTGGCATCCCGAGCGCAAAGAGAGACTCATCCGGATTGTGAGCACTCTGAAAGAATCAGGACTCTGGGAAAAAATCATTCATATCGAACCCCACCCTGCAGTTTACGAGGAGATCGCTCTGGTCCACACTCACGATTATATCAAAAGGATAGAACACTTCGGAACCGGATATTTGGACTCTGATACCTATATGTCAGAAGATAGTCTAAAAGCAGCGTTTTATGCTGCCGGAGCTGTAACAGAGGCTGTTGAACGATGCAAAAAGGGAGAGATAGAGAGGGCATTCTGCGCTGTCAGGCCTCCTGGCCATCACGCGGAATCCGACAGGGCTATGGGTTTCTGCATATTCAATAATGTTGCCATAGGCGCACGGTATGCCCGGAAAAAAGGATACAAAAAAGTTTTTATCGTGGACTTCGATGTTCATCACGGGAATGGAACCCAGCACATCTTCGAACAAGATGATACCGTCTTTTACTTCAGCACTCATGAATATCCCCACTATCCTGGTACTGGAAAGAGGTCGGAGAGAGGAATAGGAAGGGGTATCAATTATACTTACAATGTTCCTATGCCGTCAGGGTCCGGAGATAAAGAATATCGAACTGTGTATCAAGACATTCTGCCTCCTTTAGTAAAGAACTTTGAGCCTGATATTGTCTTTGTCTCTGCTGGTTATGACATACACAAGAATGACCCCCTGTCAGACATCAGGATTTCAGATGAGGGCATAAGGGAGATTGTTCGAAACATCCTCTCATGTGCGCCGAACCCATATATCTTCGCTCTCGAAGGGGGCTATAATCTGTCCGCCCTCGGGGAATCGGTGAGGGTCACGATCGAGGAGATGCTCAAGGATTCTTAAAAAAGCCTTTCCACTCTTAAACAGAAGCAACAAATCTTTTGTGGGTTTCACTATTATAAATTCCCCTCTTTCATAAAGAGGGGTACGGGGGATTACTAATTCACGATTGTATTTTACTCCTCAACTACAAGCTTCGGCCTACATAAATAAAAAGAGAATATTGAATACTTATCTTTAGTAATCCCCCTTACTCCCCCTTTAGAAAAGGTGGATTTGAAAAAGATATATTATTATTGCCCACAAACGTTTTGCTACTTCCCTCATAAAAATTTTCTCTTGTAAATAAACAAATTTTTTCGTAATATTGATTGCTAAACAGAAAAGCCAGGAGGCTTTCAAAACACTTTAAGGAGGGGATCATGGGTAAACGTATTGCTCAACTCAAAAAGGTTTTCATTTTCTTGGTATTGTGTCTTTCA
>MHEF01000027.1:950-1074 GCA_001805125.1 Nitrospirae bacterium RBG_13_39_12 | reverse complement strand
CGAACGTATTCCGTTTTCTCTACGTGACGAAACAGCAGATATTCGGTGGAAACTGGGCAGTACATATGTTTGTTCCTCTGGTAAATCTTGAGGTTACTTTACCGCCTCTCGGTGAGCAAGGAAG
>MHEF01000027.1:768-839 GCA_001805125.1 Nitrospirae bacterium RBG_13_39_12 | reverse complement strand
GGTCAGGAATTCCATTTCGACTATGCCATCAGTCAGAGTTTTGGCAACTGGAGAGCAGGATTGGGCGGGTA
>MHEF01000027.1:522-669 GCA_001805125.1 Nitrospirae bacterium RBG_13_39_12 | reverse complement strand
TGCATTGGGACCATTAGTGCAATACCAATATAAAAATATGTTTGTCAGCGCTAAATACCAGTTTGAAACAGCCGTTGAGAATAAACCTAAAGGGAATAAATTCTGGTTGAAGTTTTTTTATGCTTTCTAAGTTCCACTTGTTCAGAA
>MHEF01000027.1:329-495 GCA_001805125.1 Nitrospirae bacterium RBG_13_39_12 | reverse complement strand
TTTAAAGCAAACTTTGTTTTGATTGTTATCTGTCATTCCCTTTTTTAAAGAGAGATGCCGGACAAGTCCGATGCGGATCTCTGCGAGGAGTCGCTCCGACCGGCATGACAAAATACAACTGAAGATCTTAAACAACTGTTAAGATCTTTGAAAATGAATAGCTATA
>MHEF01000027.1:0-307 GCA_001805125.1 Nitrospirae bacterium RBG_13_39_12 | reverse complement strand
TCAATAATATTTTCTCCTTGGTTTTAAATATTTTTTGCTAAAATATACGAGTCCAGCAACACATCTAAATTCTATAAAACAGACTTTTGTGAGACACGGTACATGAGAAGGTTCCTGAAAGCGATAGGTGCACAGGCAATTGTGCAGTTAAAGACGATTGGTCATATGTTCATCTTTTTGATGAATGCCCTCTATTTTATCTTTGCCCCTCCATTCAAATTCAGGCTTCTTCTAAGACAGATAAGATTTTTTGGAAATAAGTCAATGCTGGTGATCATCCTTACCGGTTCATTTACCGGTATGGTCC
>MHEF01000026.1:4129-8570 GCA_001805125.1 Nitrospirae bacterium RBG_13_39_12 | reverse complement strand
CTTGCTTTGTAATAAAAAATCTATTGTGAAGATTTGCTGAAAATCTTCTTTGTTTTTATCATAACTATTGTATTATTTAAGGATACAGTTTAACTTCAATCTGCTGACTTTTGAATTGATTCTCCTGCACTTTCTATGTCCTGCCCGACTCCATGAACTGTATGACATCCGCTTAATAGTGCTATAAAAACAGTTAACAAAACGGCTAAAGCAACTTTTTTAATCATGATTCTTCTCCTTTAATGATAAAACAATTTTTTATATTATACTTGAAACTTGCTATTATTTTCAAAATCTGATCTGCAGAAATTTGTTGACAAATTTATCATATGTGATGTAAAAAAATTGTTTACTAAAACAAGACTCTGTTCAGCAAGTTATTATTGGTGCGCCTGATATAAAACATTAAAATATCTGCTGCTTCGTGTAATTTAGAAAAGCAGCTTAATTGTTAATTTCCCGAGATATAATTATGAGGGATAATAAACAATAATAATTATACTGACTTTTATAATTGTATAAAACAAATTGGCACATAAAAGGGAATCTTATGCTTTAAATTAAGTAAATAAATAATATTATGGAAATCCGTGTGTATTATCTGTAGAATAGTAAAGCTGTTTTACATGATAATTCTGCAGTATATTA
This sequence comes from Nitrospirae bacterium RBG_13_39_12, assembly GCA_001805125.1. Taxonomy (GTDB): domain Bacteria; phylum Nitrospirota; class Thermodesulfovibrionia; order Thermodesulfovibrionales; family SM23-35; genus RBG-13-39-12. The sequence goes on along the minus strand of MHEF01000026.1, from coordinate 7,922 downwards.
TTTTTCAAAAGGGGGTGGTATAACAAAGGGGCAAAATTTCTAAAAACTATTTCTAGAATGGAGGAATTATGAAAAAGATCGGGTGTATAATTTTGTCGGTAATGTTGTTAAGCCTTTTTTGGGGATGTAAACCTGCTGAAAAACCTGTAGAGGAGGTAAAGCATGAAATCCACTGGGGTTATGAGGGAGAAGGCAGCCCTGCCAACTGGGGAACTTTAAAACCAGAGTTTGCCGTATGTGGAAGTGGTATGTCGCAATCGCCAATCGATATTGATAGGGCAATTAAGGCTTCTTTAGACAAGATAGTGTTTTCCTATAAAGAGACACCGGTGAAAATAATCAATAATGGACATTCTATTCAGGTGAATTACGAACCAGGGAGTTCTATAACAGTAGATGGCCAAACATATGAGCTTATCCAGTTCCATTTTCATGCCCCGAGTGAACATGCTTTAAAAGGTAAACTCCTTGACATGGAGTTGCACCTGGTTCACAAAAATGATCGTGGTGAACTTGCTGTAGTGGGTGTTTTTTTGAAAAAAGGAGCACCGAATAAAGTAATAAAGGTTCTCTGGGATAATATTCCCAAGGAAATCAATAAAGAAAATATAGTTGATGGAATTTCCGTTAATGCATCTGCCATGTTGCCATCAGATAGCGGGTACTACCACTATTACGGATCTCTCACAACTCCGCCATGTACAGAAGGGGTAAATTGGAGTGTACTGAGAAAGCCAATCGAAGTATCAGAAGACCAGATAGAGAAATTCAGGTTGATAATGGGGGTTGATAATAATAGACCTGTACTGCCAGTCAACAAGCGCTTTGTTTTGGAATCAGGATAAAGGCATTTGCTTATGTTGAAATAAAATATATTTTTATATTAAAATGTGTCGCTACCTGAAAAGTATTATCAAGTCAGGGTAGAAAAATAAAAAAACTTATAGGAGGTGTGGTACATGAAAACCATTACATCACGGAACATAATTCTGAGACCAACGATGTATGTGGCAATTTCTCTTTTATTTGTAGCACTTATTTGCGCATCAGCTTTTGCTGGAGGAGATGGGCGTAGTAGTACTAGCAGCAAAGCTGTTTACAAAGGACATAAAAACCACTTGGCATTATTTACTGGGATTACACATCATGAAGATAATGACGAGTTTTCTATCGGGTTGGACTACGAATACCGTTTCCATAAAATTTTCGGTATCGGCGGCTTGGTAGAATATACCGGGGGAGATTGCGACTCATGGATATTTGGTGTACCGGTGTTCATTCACCCTTATAAAGGTGCACAATTCATAGTAGCTCCTGGATTTATATCGGAAGACGACGAAACAGATTTTCTTTTACGCCTTGGCGCAGGGTACCAGGTTGAAATCGGCAAAGGATGGTCATTAACTCCACAGTACAATGTTGACTTTATTGAAGGTGAAAGTGAATTAGCTCAGGTTATTGGTGTGGCATTAGGGTTTGCTTTTTAGAGGTATTGGTTACGGCAAGCAGTTAAAATAATAAATAATTATCTCTATATATAACAAAAAGGGATGAGTATAATCTCATCCCTTTTTGTTTTGCATCTTTAATAATTTATGAAGACCACCTGCCATACAATATCTCCGGAATATCCTGTTACATTTTTACTTCGCTCAAATTTTATATATCTTTGATAAACAATTCAGATAGGAGACTATTAGGAGTATAAGATCAATCTTTATTTGGAAAAGGAAGAGCAACACTGTTTAAAGCAGTCATTGGGCCATACTTTTTTAAAGTATCCATCTGCTCTTTATTGCGAACAAAGAAAGAACCGGCAAAAGCAAGAGAGTTGATGGATATCGAATCAAAAAATTCCTTGAATCTCGGAATAAGGAGCATCCACTTTCGTGTTATGAGAAGGCAGTAAGGTGCGGACTGTATTTTTATTGCATTTGAAGACGGGGACTCCAAACAAGCATGGCTGAGCATAGCGGAGTAAAGCTCAAAAGTCCTTCTTGCAGCATTAGACGGTGAAGCCATAATATCATTTTCAAGTCGGGCAAAAACATGGAGAAAAGGAAATCCGGATATGATGCTGAGCCTTTCTTCAGAACTTACCCCTGTTAGCAAAGGTTCTATAGGAATCTCAGGGCCTTCAGAAAAAAGTGGTAGCGGAACTATCTGGAGATGTTTATGAGGCTGGCTGGCTCCAGCAGCATCGCCGCCATTGTAAAAGCCAAGCCCGTTGTATTCGGACATACAAGCCCAGAGTGCTGTGAAGTCTTGTAGCGTAAGAAGGGTTTCCTGTTTTTCAAAATGCCTGGTGACAATGAGAAGATGGTATTCCACAACATTGAACTTATTGAGAAGAGCAACATGTGTTTCGGAAATATCTGCAACAAAAAGTCTTTCGTCATAAGGGAGAAACGGGTTCACTGCCTTTTCTGATGCAGAATAATCCTCCAGCGAATTCTGTTTCGCAGCGTCTTTTAGCTGGAGGCTGGTAAGAATCCTGACAAGGAAACGTATACCTCTGTCTTCAACAAATTCGTGATCTGTCGGATAGGAAAGCAGTGCACCGGTATCAAGGGCTTGTTGTGTCTTTTGAACAATATCTTGCCATAAAGTACCTTTATTAAAAAATATTTTTGAATTCTTGCTCATTTCAAAAAGCTACCTTTACTTTACAATAATAAGTGATGTCAAGACTGAAACATAAACAGACTGAAACATAAACTTCTGTAAAAATATTTTAAAATTCTTTTTCCACAGAAACCTAATGAAACGGAACCAGCTTATAAGGATTTATTAATAATACGAAACAAGATTAAAAGTTTTCAACATATTCAACAATATTGTAATAACACATACAGAATAATTTTTCTTTAATTCGTTAGCTAACAATTTAATTATTCAGAACATCTTATCCCAAATTTTATTAGATGTTAGAGAATGAGTTATTACAATCCCGACTTTTTTAAAATTGCTGAATAAATAAATTAATTGTCTTTTAGCACAATTATATTTATTTCATTTTGCCTTGACAGTTTGTATTTATTTTGTTGACATCTATTGATATTTTAAGTTAAATTATTGAGTTTTTTGGGATTTCCTCAGTTGTGTTGCCCTGTTTTCTCTGTTTTGCCAATCAAAAACGAGAATACTTAGGGATGAAGCTGTGTGCCTGTAAGTATGGACAGGAAATTTCTGAGATTGCGTAAAAATAATTTGAAAGATGAAAGGAGGTGGAATTATGGCAGGAAAAATTAAGTCGAAGACAGATGTTTCCGCTAGAGCAGAATCAAAGAACAGGTTACTGAACTGCCGTTTTTGCGGGAACAAAGTTGAAGTTGTTCTAGCTATTACACCGTCGGGAAAGAAAAAAATGAGACGCCTATGCTGCGAAAATTAATCTACTGTCTCCTGCGACAGGACAAGTCGTATTGTCGCAGGAGACCCTCAAATTTGTTGAACTATTAAACATTATTTACTATCCATCCATTAGAATTAGTCCGTTTGCTTCATTACAGTTTTAAAGAATTTGAGTGATTACTGCCTTAAATAAAAGTATTTCACATGTAAATTAATAAAGTATAAAATTCTTAAGATCATTTTATATCGAAAAAGCCTGATGTGATAAAATGAGAAAGTTAATTATGTATTGTGTTTTTTATTACCTAGGAATAAATGGAAAAATGTATGAAACAGACATAGTTCTTCAGGGAGGCAATCGTGAAAAGGATGCTTATAAAGACAATATTACATGAAACCAATATTGGAGAAGCAGTAACAGTTTGCGGCTGGGTCAGGT
>MHEF01000026.1:2963-4010 GCA_001805125.1 Nitrospirae bacterium RBG_13_39_12 | reverse complement strand
ACGGGAGCGGCTATAAGGGCTTTCGGTATCCTGAAAGAATCACCGGGAAAAGGTCAGAGTGTTGAGGTAGAGGTTTCTGAAATTGAGGTATTCGGAGAAGCTGACCCTGACAATTATCCATTGCAAAAGAAAGGTCATTCACTTGAGTTTTTGCGGGAAACAGGCCATCTCAGAGCGAGAACCAATACGTTCGGTGCGGTATTCAGAGTGCGTAATATACTTTCTGAAGCTGTGCACGAGTTTTTTCAGGGGCAAGGATTTTTATGGGTTCATACTCCTGTTATTACAGCAAGCGATTGTGAAGGGGCGGGCGAGCTGTTTACGGTAACCTGTCTTAATCTGGAGAATCTACCTAAGAAAGATAACGGAGCAATTGATTTTTCTCAAGACTTTTTCGGTAAACGCACCTTTTTGACAGTAAGCGGACAGCTGGAAGCTGAATTCCTATCAATGTCTTTAGGAAACGTTTACACATTCGGTCCTACATTCAGAGCAGAAGATTCAAACACTTCCCGCCACCTCTCGGAGTTCTGGATGATAGAGCCTGAAATTGCTTTTGCAGATCTGAAAGACGATATGGATCTGGCTGAAGATTTTTTCCACGCACTTTGCCTTAAGGTTCTGGAAAAAGGAGAGAAAGAGCTTGCGTTCCTTGAGAAACAATATAAGACTATTTCAGTTAAAGAACTGGAGCATTTGACTAAAAAACCGTTTGCTCATATTACCTATACTGAGGCAGTTCGGGAACTTGAAATGGCTCAGGAAAAGTTTGAGTTTCCGGTAAGATGGGGACTGGATCTGCAGTCAGAGCATGAACGGTACCTGACGGACAAAGTCTTCAAAGGGCCAGTCATAGTGACGGATTATCCGAAAGAAATAAAAGCTTTTTATATGAGGCTGAATCCGGATGAAAAGACTGTTGCGGCAATGGACGTCCTTGTCCCCAAGATAGGTGAAATAATAGGTGGGAGCCAGCGTGAGGAAAGGCTTGAAATATTGAAGGAAAGGATGCATCAGATGGGCGTTCCCATTGAAAACCTTGATTGG
>MHEF01000026.1:0-2879 GCA_001805125.1 Nitrospirae bacterium RBG_13_39_12 | reverse complement strand
TGGCTTGAAGGTCATCTATTTTTTTTGCCTTTACTCGTATCTGGTCTTTTTGTATCTCAGAGTGTACCTTGAGTTTGGTATCCTTTATAAGTTTTACGATATCCTTTGCCCTTTCCGTAGATATCCCTTGCTGGAGTATTACAACCTGCCTTACTGTGCTTCCTGAAGCCTGTTCGATTTTGCCGTAGTTCAACGATTTCAGTGGCACATTACGCTTAACAAGTTTTGACTTGAGGATTTCCATCAGACTTTTAAGTTTGTATTCATCATCCGAGATGAGAGTTATAGACGCCGTATCCTTTTCGAGTTCGATACTGCTTTTACTGCCTTTAAAATCAAACCGCTGGTGCAACTCTTTTAATGCCTGCTGGACTGCATTTGATACCTCCTGCATCTCAATCTTGCTAGCGATATCAAAGGAATGTTCATCTGACATAATTTTCTCCTTTATTCATAATATATGATAAAGCATTTCTTTAAAATTAAAACTCACTCTACTTTAACCAGCTCCCCTTTATAATATGCAGCTTCAATTTTTCCGGTCTTTATAAAGTCTTTTTTAACCAGAATGAAATTTCCTTTTTCAATCTCTTCATAGTTAATGCAGGAAGCGGATAATATCTGCTCAAGGGAAAGACCGGCATTTTGAAACAACCTGAGTTCATCAAAAAAGGATTCCCCATGTTTCACTCCTCTTGAACCGCTGTCTGTTCCTATATTCAAATTTACGCCTATGGAAGCAGCGTAGTTTATAGATGAAAGATGGGTATCAATAACCTGTTCTATATATTTTTTCTCTGAGAATAAGAGCTGGGATTTAAGGCTGAGCAGTGCAATTGCTGTCGGTGTCCACGAAATTCCAGCATCTGCCATTATCTGGAGAGTTTCATTGGAGACAAAAAAACCATGCTCGATTGAGGATGTTTTCGCATGAACAGCGGTTCTTATTGCATTGTCTGAATTTGCATGGCATATTATTTCCAAATTATTTTCTCTGGCTTCCTCACAAATAATTTTCAACTCTTCTGGTGAAAATCCTCCTTCGGTTAAAAGTCCCTCACCTTTTGAGCAGACGATCCCGGATGCTATTACCTTTAGAAAGTCAGCACCTGCATCTGAAATATTTTTTATGGTACTCTTGATATCTTCTTTTCCTGTGACACTCTTGCCGAGCAATGAGCCGTAACCGTTTTTCTTGAATATGGCAAAACCCGGTGATTTTATAAATATCTCATCGGCTAAAATATTTTTAGCATACAACCCGATGCCTGTATTGTGTCCCATGTCGATAACAGAAAATATACCTTGTTTCTTATAACTGTCTTTTATCCTAAATAGCTGTTCCTGTGATGCAGGCTTGCCGTCATTTGTAAAATGCATATGTGAATCCCTGAAGGGAGGTATCTTTAGCAAACCTGTATTGTTATCTACATAAAATCTTTGCATATAAAATGTTTTAGTTAGTTTAAGCTATTTGTAAAAAGGAAATAGTTATAATGCGAAGTTGAATAAATGTCAACTAAAAATTATAAAGAAATTTCAGTGCTGTAAATCACCCGGAATATTTTTTTCCGAAAGATATTTGATTACAGCTTCTCGCTCGTCCTGACCAAACTTGGCACCATAATTGGTCATACGGTCAAACGTAGTCTCCCACTCGGTTTTGCTTTTCTTGGTGTCATAAACACGATTTGTACTGTGGCAAACACTGCAACGCTTTTCAATAATATCTTTTGGTGAAAGATTTTCTGTAAATGTAACTGGAGCTATCGATAGTATAAAAATAAGAATTATTATGTGTCTTAACATTAGTACCGCCTCTATTTTATTGCCGTTATATTAAATGTTATATATTAAGTATACTAAAACATAATAAACTAAGGAAACATAGAGTTTGTTAAAATGCAATCAGCTTATTTCTTGTAAAAAAATATCTGGCTGTTTAAAACTTTAGTTATATTTAAATAAGCCTTGAATAATAAAATATTAAAAATGATGGTCTATCTGGGGATAATTTTAGTTTTTTCCTATCTGGTTATTATAATAACAGTTTATTTAAAACAGGACAGCATTATTTATTTTCCGGAAAAAGAGATATGGCAGACCCCGAAGGACATAGGTCTTGGATATGAGGAAATATATTTTGTGACAGAAGACGGTGTTACTGTCTCCGGTTGGTATATCCCTGCTGAAAATGAAGAGGGAGTGCTTCTGTTCTGTCACGGGAATGCAGGAAATATTTCAGACAGGTTGGACTCAATAAAAATATTTAACAAATTGGGACTAAGTGTTATGATTTTCGATTACAGAGGTTATGGAAAAAGCGCGGGAAAGCCATCTGAGACAGGCACATATCTCGATGCTGAGGCTGCATGGGAGTACCTTATAAACGTTAAACAAAAACCTACGGGGAAAATATTAATATTCGGCCGTTCACTCGGAGCAGCAATAGCAGCTGAAACTGCTTTAAGAAAATTTCCTGCATGTTTAATTGTAGAGTCGAGTTTCACATCAGTGCCAGACATAGGGAAAAAGTTCTATCCATGGCTTCCAGTGAAACTTATATCAAAATTCAAATACTCAACTATAGAAAAAATAAGTTCAATTAAGTGCCCTAAACTGATTATACATAGTCCTCAGGATGAGATAATACCATTTGAGCATGGTAAATTGCTTTTTAAAAAAGCTTCCGACCCTAAGGATTTTCTTGAAATCAAAGGTGGACATAATGAGGGATTTATTATTTCAGGGAGTATCTATACTGATGGATTGAAGAGTTTTGTGGATAAATGCCTTAATCCATGATATTTTTAGATGATAAAAGCAACAAAAGAGATAATAAAATTCATTTGTCCAACACCTCTCTGACTTTTCTTAAA
>MHEF01000025.1:3933-5970 GCA_001805125.1 Nitrospirae bacterium RBG_13_39_12 | reverse complement strand
AACTGCATTTCATGACCGGAATCTACAGCAGCAAATTGCAATAAACAAGTCTGACCCTCGTCCCTTCTCTCGTCCCGAGCAGGCAAAAACAACCTGTTGTCCCCTTTTTTATTCGTATACACTCTTTTGAAGGGATTTTCTATAAGGATTATATTAAAGCCTTTAATGCTAAGAATATAGAACTGACCCCGCTCTCTTACCCCCTATAAGACTGATTTGGTTTAATAATTCGGACTTTCGTAGAAACAGCTATTTATCTTGATAATCTGTAATTCATGTGTTAATCTTTTCCATGATAAATAAACAATTCCCCATCAATTCTCAGCGTTTGTAGGATTAATCTGAATGCTTGATCCGGTTGAATTATTTCCAGAAATTCCCAATTTATATCAATTTCCAAGCGTGCATGCAGGGATGCTATATGATGAAGAACGAGTGGCAAAATATTCAGCTGCTATCAATCAAGTTGTAAAAAAAGGTGATGTTGTGGCAGATATTGGCACAGGAACAGGACTTCTCGCATTTTTATGCTTAAAAGCAGGTGCAAAAAGAGTGCATGCGATCGAACGGTCACCAGCAATAAATTGGGCCAAACTAATTGCAGATAAGAATGGTCTTAGTGACAGGATTGTATTCCACAAACAGGATTCAAGAGATTGTAACCTACCGGAAAAGGTCGATGTAGTAGTGAGTGAACTTATTGGCCACATTGCTTTTGAAGAGGGAATGGCTGAATCGTTATTCGATGCAAAGGAAAGATTCCTTGCTACAGGCGGAGTTATAATTCCAGAAAAGGTTAATCTAAGAATTGCACTTGTAGAAGAGAATGAAGTATATCCAGAGTGTATAGACTGCTGGCAAGATATAGAGGGTGTTGACTATTCACTCATGCGCGAGGAGGCTATAAAAGCATTGTATCTAACAAGTCTAAGTAGTCGTGATCTTTTATCAGAACCAAAGACTTTTTTTAGGGTTAATTTCAAAGAAAAATGCCAATTAAATTTACAGAAAAGCCGTTCATTTAATGTTTGTCGCTCTGGAAAAATAAACGGAATTGCTTTGTGGTTTGAAGCATATCTTTCTTCTAATGTCACTCTTTCCTCTGGTCCTTGGTCACGAACTCATTGGAAACAATGCTTTGCACCGATAGCGAGACCTATAGCTGTGAATGCTGGTGACACAATCTCAGTTAATATTAAAATGAACTTGCGTACAAAAATTCATGATTTTTTTAAATTTGATTTTAGAGTAAGAAAAGGAGTCTAGTATTTGCCATACAGAAAACGCGGTTCACAAGTCAAGCAAAAACACCCAACAGGCTCTCAATCTTCGGGGGAGAGAAGGAATGCAACAATTTTATTTGTCGACATCATAGGTTGTTCCGAAATCTCAAACCATTTAAGTCCGAAGCTTTATCATAAAGAAGTTATAAAACCCTTTCAGAATTACTTCCGTGAAGTTTGCGAGTTTTATAAAAATAAAGTTTATGATAAGCACGAGCATGTGCTCTTTCAATATGATCCGCGGGGAGATGAGGGTTATCTAATAATATCTGTTGGCAAGAAAAATGATGAATTAGCTCGTGATATAGATGTAGCTATTAGTATTGCACTTGATTTAAAAAGGAGGTGGCTGCTTACAGGTTATAATAAGAAACACCGAATAGAGCGGGGGTTTTTACCGGTAGATCTTGCTGTTGGCATACATTTCGGTCAGGTTTCTGTTGAAGATGGTGACGCACAAGGTTATGCTATCAACCTAGCAAAAAGGATAGAAACCCACTCAAGAGAAGGGAGCTTTACACATATTTTACTAAGCGAGGCTGCATTCGCACAGCTTTACCATTTAGAAGATGAAACGATTTATAAATTTGATGAATCTTTTATTATTAAGCCAAAAGGTATTTCACATACTATTAGGGTTTTTGAGATTAAGCATCATTATTTGCCAACTGATTGGCAGGATACGATTAAAGACGAGCCTTTAGAATCATCAATGGTATTTGAGAAAGGGAAAAATTCTGAGGAAGTATTAAAT
>MHEF01000025.1:0-3870 GCA_001805125.1 Nitrospirae bacterium RBG_13_39_12 | reverse complement strand
TTGAAGCTCGTGGATTTATATCTTAAAAACCCCAATACCAAAAAGAATGGATATGAAACATTACTCGACATAGTTCGGCAAATAGCTAGAATTGGCTTGAAGGACGCAACTCTTTTGACAATTTGGGGACAAGTCTTGGGAGAAGCAGGGGCTTATGTCGCCGAAGAGAAAAAATACAGAGCAGCTTTAGAGCTAGATAAAAGCGATGGGAACGTTCATTGGTATTTAGGGCTATGCATTTCGTATCAATTACAAGTTGCTTATAAGAAGAGCAGAACATCACTAAAGAAGTTCTATGATGATAATTATTCAAGAATCACAGAAGTTTTAGAAGAATATAAGGAGGCGATAGATCTAAATCCAAATAATCCATTCATATGGTACGATTATGCCTGTGAGCTATCGTGGTGGAGCCAGGTGAATAAAGATTTCAAGAAAAACGCTGTGGAAAAACTAATATATGTTATGAAGATTGACTCTGAAATTAAATATTGGGCAAAAGAAGAAGAATACTTAAAGCCCATAATCAATGATCCTAAAATAAAGCCATGGTTGAGATAATCAAAAAAAGAGAGCAAACATATATGAAGAATGGATCAAAAAAACCCTATGGTTTTGAGTTGATAATCGATTTACATGGCTGTGATGTATCTACATTTAACAGAAAAAGCCTCGATGCTTATTTTGCGAAACTATGCAAAGCAATTAAAATGAAAAAGTGTGAACGCTATTTCTGGGATGATGTAGGATTGCCAGAAGAGCAAAAGCAGACATCTCCTCATACAAAAGGGTCTTCGGCAGTACAGTTTATCCTTACCAGTTCTATTGTTATTCATACGTTGGATTTATTAGAAGCAGTTTATGTAAATATTTTTTCATGTAAGAAATTTGATAAGGAGATAGCGGTCAAGATTACAAAAGAGTGGTTTGGTGCAAAGGAAGCTAGAACGCATTTCATAGAGAGGATATAGCATGTTTTTAATAGACCGAGAACTCGATATCCCTGCAGTAAAAGCTAATATATCCTTATTGAAATATTTTCGAGAAGAAGTTGAAAAAAATATTGAAGCTGATGAAATACCGGTACGATTTGCGGTAACACAAAGTAATTCAAATATAAACAAATGCGAATTAGGTATTCTTAAAGGAGCAAGCAGTTTATATGGGCATCGTCTGTCATCTATCTTTGATTTTACTCCGAGAGAAATTGAAAACACTAAAAACTTTAATGCGGTGATGATAGTCCCCACCGGTATCGGAGCAGAGATTGGAGGTCATGCCGGAGATGCCACACCATCAGCAAGATTGTTGGCTTCAGTTTGTGATACGTTGATAACACATCCAAATGTGGTAAATGCTTCTGACATAAATGAATTACCAGCGAATGGGTTATATGTTGAAGGGAATAACCTCGCGCAATTGTTGATGGGAACGATAGGCTTGCAGCAAGTCAGATCTAATCGAATAATATTGGTTATCGATAAACACCCAGATAGTAAAATTTCTGAATTCTCTATCAATGCTGCTTCTGCTGCTCGTAGTACCTTGGGAATTGATTGTCCACAAGTAATTGAGATGGATCCGCCAATACTAATGCGTTCAGATTATTCTGCTTCGGGGACTGCAGTGGGTAGAATTGAAGGCCTTGAGCGACTTTGTGAAGTATTACATACTCATAGAGCAGAATATGATGCTATAGCTCTGACTTCGATTATAGATATATCAAAAGAACTCATAATGGATTATTTTCAAAGTTCTGGGGATAAGGTTAATCCGTGGGGTGGAGTAGAAGCAATGTTAACCCATGCGATAACAATGTTATTTGGGGTACCGGCAGCACATTCGCCTATGATGGAATCGACTGACGTATTAGATATGCAACTTGGCGTCGTAGATCCACGCATGTCTGCTGAAGCGATATCTACCAGTTTTCTTCACTGCATATTAAAGGGGCTTCACCAAAGTCCTCGAATTATCACTGACCGCCTACTATTTACGCATCCGAGTGTAATGACTGCAGCTGACATATCATGTATAGTGATACCAGATGGGTGTATTGGCTTGCCGACACTTGCAGCGCTGGAGCAAGGAATTCCTGTAATAGCAGTAAAAGAGAATAAAAGCCGAATGAAAAATGATCTCAAGGCACTTCCATTTAGACCAGGAAAACTTTTCTTTGCAGAGAATTATCTCGAAGCAGTAGGTATAATGGCGTCCATCAAAGCTGGAGTATCTATAACTTCTGTACGTAGGCCGTTAAGTCAAACAAAAGTTTTTACAGAAAATCGAGATAAAGATATTGCCAATCCAGAGATAGCTAAGATAAAACTAAAAGCTTAAAAAAATGGAACACTTCGCAGAGGGACGAGAAGGCAGTGGCTCACCTCCAAAAGAATCCGGATTAAGGGAGATATCTTATGAATAAGAACCATCTGTTATGCGCGATCCTCGTCGGGGTCTTTTTTACACCGTTTTCAGCCGAGGCTTTCAAGCCCTCTCCGGAGGGCTCGTTTATAGAGAGAAAGCTTGCTAGTCACTCCCAAAGTAAGTGGGAGAAAATTCTTTCGTACTTCGCGCTGAGGGGCATTCACAAGTTCGGTGAGCCCGTGCATGAGGAAATCACGAATCGGATTCTCGGTTGCGAGGGCGATCCCGACATCTGCGGTGTACCCGATTATGATACCGCTAACGCTTATTTTCTTGCTGGTGTGAGGTGGAATGATGACCCCCCGTTTCAATTTGAAAAAGGACATGGTAAGTTCGGTGGCTGTGAATCGGGTAAAACAATCAGGTTAGTGACGTTTCCACGCTGTTGGGCTAATGTGTTTAAAGACGGAGCAGCTAAAGCCAAGGATGGAGCTTACTTTGACGCGAAGTCCTCCGCCCCCCTTCTTCTGCGCTCGCATTTCGGCGATATGCAGTTCCTGCATTCAATGGCTTCCATAGATAAAGAACCTGCAGCAGTGACTCGCGAAAAGATAATCATGTGGGCGGAGTTCACTTGGCGAGTTGCATTGGGCGAGTATCAGCTATCTAAGCGGGTGAAGGACATTCCTATAAGCGGATTCTTTGATTTTTTTGAAAACAAGGGCTGGTCGATTCTCGACCTATTCAGCTTGGGAAATCCTCACGTCCGCAAGCCGGCCAATATGTCCGAACTGGCCTTCGGTAGTCTGCTTCACATGGTTGAGGATTCCTTCGCCGGTTCGCACACGGAACGAGCGGAGCCCGATGCCGAAGAGAAGTGCAAGGGAACCATTAAGGAGCACCTTGCCCCGGGCAGAATCATAGAATTTCACTTCTACGGACAACAGGATCCAAAGAAGCATGAGGTTGACGACACTCGGAGTGCTTTTTCCGCACATTGGTCGAGTACCAAACCAAATGTCATAGACGTTGGACGCTCGTTGTACGAGTACTACAATGAAGGTGAAAAATGGGAAAATGTAAAGCCATACATTGAGTGTATCTTCGCGCTCGACAACGAAGCACGTCCAGCGAGTGCAGGTGAGAAATATGCCCGTTAAAACTGAAAAAAGCGAAGACGGGTTGAGAGTTCGGCCACTCCAGGAAGGAAAAAGAGGTAATGGGGCAAACTTAGGGGTCAGACATGTTTATTGCAATTTGCTGAATTCTGGAGACATTGAGCTATGCTTCACTTATGCAAAGTCGAGCATGATCCAGTTTTAACCTTGACTGATCCACTGGGGCGGAAAGACATGAGCTTTAATTATTTCCGAAAGAAATAAAGAGAAGTAACGTCCTGCATAAAAGCGCGCACTTCTGTGAGTACTCGTCGGTGATCGGAAACTCCACAATGTAATCATTTATAATGTAATCCTCGAAATTCAACGAAGCTGCAACTGCGAT
>MHEF01000024.1:1302-6788 GCA_001805125.1 Nitrospirae bacterium RBG_13_39_12 | reverse complement strand
GAGATAAAGCGGATAAGTGTATTGTAAAAACCAAAATAAATAAAGACAGACATCCGGATCATGAGCAAATAGGGTAGTACATGGAAAAATATGATTAGTTCTTTTGGCGGAAAATTGCCCTCCAGACGTAAAAGGTAAGACAAGAAATATGAGAACATGCAGAGAAAGGTATCAATGAAGAAAAGGCCAATTTGGCTTTTCTGGTTAAGAAAATGTCGCCTGCTAATGGCCCCGGTTATAGTTACCATTGCGCCTTGAAAGATGTATTTAAGATCAATCAGGAAAGATCGGCTGTTGATATAATTCAGATCGATTCTCAGTTTTTGCGGCATGATATATTTGATATAGTGTTCTCTCACATCGACACCCAAGGGATAAAGTTCTTCTTCATTCCGCATGAAGATCTGATTTGGTCCCACAATACCTGGTCTTACTGATAAAACTTTTTTCTCTTCATTGGAATATAAGTCTACAAACTCCTGGACTTCTGGCCTCGGACCCACAAAACTCATATCCCCTTTTAGCACGTTTATAAGCTGTGGAAGTTCATTTATCTTAAATCTTCTCAATATCCCCCCTAAACTGGTGACCCTCGGGTCATTCTCAGGCGAAAGACTCGGGCCTATAAATGTCTTAGTCTCGATCATGGTTCGGAATTTATACATTTTAAAAGGTTTTCCATTTTTCCCAATCCTTGTATGCTTGAAAAATATAGGTCCCCTTGAGTCAAACTTGATCAGGATTGCAATAACAACAAAGAATGGAAGTAAAAGGAGAAGTCCCAGGAAGGATAGACATATATCAAATGCCAGCTTTAACATAATTCCACCCCCTTTCGAATGTAAGATTATAGGGTACCGATGATTATCTTAATAAGCCTCCCATGCGAACAAGTTTTAATCCGTATAAATTTCGAATAAAATGATGGAGCCTTGAATAATCTTTTTCGTACGTGTAGTAAGTCACTAATTTACCCCCAAATCCTTGTTTGAATATGTTTATCGTATATCTGGGATCATTTTTATCCTCACCCTTATAATATCCACCGAGATCAAATTCTTTTATTCCTTTTTCTTTAGCATATTTCATAGCTTCCCAAAGTATCAATCTATTCGCATTGCCTATCAGGTTCTGTTTATTTTTATCTGTTTCTAACCGCTTTGATGCAGAATACCAGTAACGTATTGCTTGTTGATCCTCCAAGAATAGCCCTCCAGCGATCATTTCTTTTTCAAATTCTCCAACAAATAAGGTGCCGTATTTCTTAATTATCTCAAATTTTTCTATCATTCCCGAAAGGACTTTTTTGTTTCTAAACCGATCGAACATTTTATAAAATTCTTCATAATTTTGACTTAACGTAACCAGAATGCCTTCTCTCATTGCCCTATTTATTAAATTCCTACAAGTCTTATTCATATTTTTAAAAATTGTATCTAAATCTTGTGTTAAGTCTATAAGCAAAGTAGGGGATTCTATACATTCAAATCCATCCATGTTCACTTCGTTCTTACAGGCATGGAATCTCACAATATCATGGCCTTTGATATCATAGGGATAATCACTAAACCAAATCTCTTTAATCTTGAATATAAATCTTCTTCTATCTAACTCTATCATTTTATTGAGACCTGACCCCTATCACCCTATCAACCTTACACCAGATAATTTTCTGCTTTAATTCCCCGACGTCACAGTGACCGATGTCGTGTCTGTTCGCGTAGCTCCCTGGTTGTCTTTCACTGTCAGTGTCGCAGTGTATCCTCCTGCCGTGCTATAGGTGTGCGTCGGGTTTGGTAGGTTGCTCGGCCGCGTGTTGTCCCCGAAGGTCCACAGATAACTTACTATGCTTCCGTCAGGGTCATACGACCCTGCACTGCTAAAACTGATCGGGCTCCCTGTTACCCCACTGTATGGACCATTGGCCTCGGCCACCGGCGGTTGGTTGCCTCCGCTAACGACATTGACCGTTGCAGTATCTGTTCCTGTAGCCCCCTGGTTGTCTGTCACTGTCAGCGTTGCTGTGTAAACTCCTGCCGTTGCATAAGTGTGCGTCGGGTTTGGTTCGTTGCTTGGCTGTGTGTTGTCCCCGAAGGTCCACAGATAACTTACTATGCTTCCGTCAGGGTCATACGATCCTGCACTGCTAAAACTGATCGGGCTCCCTGCAACCCCATTGTACGGACCATTGGCCTCGGCCACTGGCGGTTGATTGCCCGGTTGCTGGCAAGAGGGAAAACTGAACGACGCAATTCGAGTTCCCCACCTTGAAGTGTTAGTAGCAACGTATTCTTGAGTGTACCAGAAGGTGCAATCATCAACCGGATCCACATTCATTGAACTGTAATCTCCCCAGCGATTCGTATTTTTTTGTGAGAAAGCACCATCTATGATCGTGGCCTCCCCCTGGGGAAGTGTACCCATGGGATCGCTAACAAGGCGGCCTGCGTAGCGGATGGATGGAAATACGGTATTACTGGACACACTATAGCCAAGTGCAATGTTTCCATCTTTGTCCATCGCAATACTGCCCATCCACCGATTTGACTGATCAGGCGCATAAGTGCCCTCCTGGAAAAGGGTCCATAGCTCATTACCTGCGCTACGAAGTTCAAACCACCGAATCCCTGCATGATCCGTTCCATCAACATCAACAACAAAATTTCCTACAAGCGTTTCATATGCACCGAAATTTCGGTACTGAAGTCTCCACATTATCACCTCTGAGACAGGATCGAGTCGTGTAGTAGTACCAGGCTGGGGAATGCAGTTAAAGACACCAACCCCACACAAATGTGAATCGAATTCAGAAATTGGGATATTTATTGGTCCTGTAAACGTTGAGTTCAAAGGATTTGTGAAATCCACATGGAACTTCCAGATTTCGACGAAGTCGTGATTTGGGTCGTTTGCACCAGGGTTATGTATCTCATCATCCCGGTGCCTCATAAAATAGTTAGATGATCCTACAGGTGGGGGTGCTGAGCCATCCACATCACTCGGGATCAGTGCGTTGAAGCCAAATCCTGGTAGGTCAGGCGCTGTGAATCTTTGATAAGTTGCTGGTTGTCCATTAAGCATCTTGACTCTATCAAGAGCATATGCCGCAGAGGTAGCTTCATTGGTAGAAACATAATATGCATCCGGCCATGCTGCATATTTGGGATAGTCAGGAAACTGGGGAACCGCAAAGTCATAAAGAAACCATCCACCGCTCACCGGATCGGAGGTCTGCGAAATGTATACGCATAGATGATTTCCTGTAGATGCGAACTCGCTCATCAACCATCGATCAGCAAGTATATCGTATAGAACTATGGGATCACCATAGCCTGAAGCACAGGCAACCCTGCCGGTCGATAATGAGCCCAAAGTTAATGGGCCGGCCTGAAGCACTCCGGACTTATTGTATATTGAAAAAACGGCACCTCCGGAACTATTGACCATTTGAATATAATGATTGGGCCCAACATCTCCCACTGTATCTGGTGGGTAGGCACCCGTAAAACTCATTCCTTCAAAGTTTAGATCAGGTAAGATGAAATTTTGAGGGCCAAATTCATTTATCACATCCTCCTGGATATCTAAAAGGGGATCTCTCCAAAGCTTATTTTCTTCTCTTACTCTGTTCCAAATATCAAAGTCGGATTTGGGCTTGGGGTACAAACGTCTTGGGATCTCGACGATAGGATCACCCTCTTTCCATGCCTTCCTCTCTGGCATATCACGCAGGTCCCGATCAAAAACCCGTGGTACGACTGGTTCACTCTGGTAAGCCCCCCTTATGACCATGGGTTCTTTTGATGAACCAGGTTCTTCACCATACAGGTTAATATCAAACCCCAAGATACCAATTGTTACGAGTATTATTAAAAACCACTTTTTGTTCATGATACCCTCCTTTTTTAAACCTTTAAATAATACCTTCGTAGCCAGTATTTATTTTTCTTCTTTTATAAAACCGCATCCAAAGAATTCGTGTCAATTCTTCTTCCACATATGGCTTAAATATTGTTTTCATTGCTCCTTTCATTGAAGACTGGTTATCACTGGAAATATATAAAAACATCTCACTGGAACCGCGCTCTCGCAGGATATTTGCCAATCGACATATCCCGGCGCCAAAAAGCCCACGGCCGCGGTAATCCGGGGCTGTAAGACCATGATAATAACAGCCGGTTCCATTTTGAATTGATATCGTTTTTTCGATTGGCTGAACATAATTTTTTTTAACTGCACACCAGGCCATACTTACTATTTGATCACCGTCCAAGGCTATGAGGCAAAAATCACCTTTCTCAAACCTTCTTGCTGGCGTTTCTTTTGAAGAAGTTGGGCGATAAAATTCTTCTATTTTTTTAAAATCTTCCTCTTGCACTAAGCGCCACTGAAACTCACTTTTGGTTTCAGGGATTGGAACTTTATTTTCCAATGAATGCTTTAGATAAATAATTTTGTGCCGGTAATAAATACGTTTAATGCATATTTTTATCACTTTCCAGAAAGCAGGGAAAACACCTTCTTGTTTCGTTAATTTGATAAACCCTTGAAATTTCTTATCTATCAATACGAGATAGTCAAGCAGTGTCATAAATATATCTTCAATATTTAAACCTGCCGATGTTTGCATATTATTGAGCTAACCCCTGGAATGGGGAAGCAAGTTGGGCCAATACATCTGCATTTTAAATAAAGGTAAATTAAGAACTCTTTCCACATGCAGTCTATTTAAAGCAAATAGATCATATGTGTTTACATAGTTAAGGCCGTGAATATATGAAACTCCGAATTCATATCCAGCATCCTTGGCAATTTGTTTAGCTTTCTCGTCTAAGGCATTTTTCCCACCGAAGGGATACGATACAGTAATAACTTTATCGCCGATTTCTTCCTCAATCTTTCGTTTAGACTCAACCAGTTCAAATCTCAGTTTTTCTTCAGAGACTTGAGAAAGAACGGGGTGGGTTAAAGTATGGGATCCAAATTCTATACCGTTTTGGTGCATCTCTCGCACTTCGTCCCAGCTCAGTAATGTTCTTGTTAAATTTGTATTTTCGATTTCGACTTCAAGAATATTTTCTATCTCATCCATTAGCGTTTCCCGTTTTTGGTCGGATACGCTCCTTAACATTTGCATAATTTGCTTTCCAGCTTTATTTCTTCCATCATTGTCCTTTAGAAATAATTGGCAGTGATAGGGATAATTGATTTCTATTGTTCTTTTCTTGGTGTTTTTCAAAAAGAGGAATAACCTTTGGAACCAGATTAATCTGTTTGTCCCGATATGACCCGCTGTTAGAAAAATTGTCGCTGTTAGATTTCGCTCTTTCAAAAGGGGATAGGCTACAACATAATTATCCCGATAACCATCATCAAATGTGATAATTAATGTCTTTTCAGGCAGGTAACCACTGTCTAAATTATCTTTTAATTTAGCAAATGAAATCACCTCAAAATGTTCTTTGACAAAGTCTAATTGTTGGGCA
>MHEF01000024.1:0-1262 GCA_001805125.1 Nitrospirae bacterium RBG_13_39_12 | reverse complement strand
AAGGTGGGTATCGCATTGGATCGAATACTCCATGGTAAGCAAGGATAGTTAATGCTTTTTTCTTGGATAATGATTCTAATACCTTATTGAAGCCCATACTATCCAATGCAGTTGCAAAAAATTGAATTAAACCTTTGTTCATATTTTGAAATTATTATCAACTCTTTATAAGTATATAAATATTCGATAACAGAATTAGGCTCTTCGCGTAATCGAGTGGATCATTTCTGCCTTTTTTCTCCCCCTCTTTAGCCGCCGGCCCATAGGGCCTCCCTCCGGGGCATGAGCCCTTCCGGGGCGGAGCCTGGCCCGGAGGGCAAAGAGGGGGGAGGGGAGATTTTATAAATCATAAGCAACTCCATATCCCTTCCATCACTCCGCCAATATTCTCAAAAACATCCTTGTCGGAAAACCTGAGAACCTTTATTCCCATTGCCCTCGGTCTTTATTTGCTTTGTCTGTTTCCTTTTTTTTGTGTTCAGAATATCCCAGAGTTCGTAGAGGGTATGGAAAGCGTTTTTTCCATCCTTCCGACCTCTTCGACAACACCAACAAGCAATCGCGGGTTATTCTCTGCTTTACGGTAAATACGAACCAGGTAGCTGGTCATTGAAGCCCCCAATCTTTAGCGAATGATGCGAATGACAACGAATATGACGAATAAAAACTAACCAAACATTTTTTGAATTTTCCCAATCCAATTAGGGTTTGAACACAAAAAGATTGCCACGCTCCCTTCGGTCGCTCGCAATGACGAATAGGTGTAGCAACTCAGTCTCTTTGACGGGAGAGATGACATTCGAATCAATCGCTACCATTCGTGCTTTTGTTGCCTTGGGTATATAAAAAAAAATAGCCCGGCAAAGACATTCTTGATGCCAGGCTTTGGAAAATCCCCTTATTTAACCCCCATTAATTCGGTGATCAGTTACCAGCTTTGTTTAGAGAATTGGTTCCGTCTGACGGTAAGGGTTAGGACGCCCGTATCGTTATCCGGTTAGGTTGTTGGTTTTAAGAACTTAACGTAACCCTTCGACCTTAAACCAAACGGGCTTCGTAACCGTTGCCCTTACCCAAGAACTCCAAAAGTTGCCTCCATCTATATCACAAGCAGGTAACCAAAAGGTAACCAAATGACCCTATAGATTTTCTTGAATTTTGATCCTAACCCATTGAATATTTGGAAGAATCAACCTTTTACACGATTTTACAGATAACTTTTTTGATTTTTATTAAAGGGGAGGGTAGGGAATGTTTAAAAG
>MHEF01000023.1:42491-42580 GCA_001805125.1 Nitrospirae bacterium RBG_13_39_12 | reverse complement strand
TTACATACTTGTTGGGTTTATTTCTTTTTCCCCATTTCGGACATCTTTTTCTGCAATTTCATCATCTTATCCTGCATTGTTTTCATCTC
>MHEF01000023.1:14633-42387 GCA_001805125.1 Nitrospirae bacterium RBG_13_39_12 | reverse complement strand
CTATTAAAATTATTTTCTTCATATTCCTCTCCTTTTTGGTTTTTCATAAATTTTTTCAAGATAATTAATGTCCGTGCACATCGCCCTTAGGAGTCTTCTCCTTCTCTTTGCTCACAGGTTCTTTTAATGGTGTCTCACTCACTCCACAACTCGTTCCAGCAATACATTCGTATGCCTTTTTCATCTGGTCCATCATCTCCATTTGGGATGCTTCAGTTGCTGTTTTTGGGTCCTTTATGTGCAGTTCATGTAACTCTATCGCTTTTTTTAGCCACTGCTCAGCGCAAGTCTGTCTGCACTGAGAAACATCAGATGGTTCCCCCTTCATTCCGCCCACCATCATACACTTGCACATAGACATCATCTTCTGCATCTTCTCTTTCATCTGTGCCATGTCTTTCATCATCTTTTTTTTCTCAGCAGGTTTAGCGCCCGTAATCATCTTTTCCTGCATATTCATCATGTCCATCATCATCTGCATCATATCCTGCATCATCATCCCTTGACCCATCATCTGCATCATTGGCATCTGCTGGCCACCTTGCGTCATTCCCTGTCCGGGCATCTGCTGCATCATCGGACAATTCATCATGGGCTGCTGTCCTTCACCCATCATCATCCCTTGTCCCATCTGGCCTTGCTGGCCGCCCATCGTGCCCATTTGCGCATATGCAGGAACATTGAAAACAAACAAAACAAAAAAAATAAACATCCACTTTTTCATATCTTCCTCCTTAACAAGATTGATTAAATTTACATGACAATCCTTTTTGTTTCGATACTTTTTTGATGCTCACATCTCACCCCCTTTCACAGCGCCAATCCCAACAATTAAATTAACGAAATATTTAATGCCTAATATAACTGGAATCCAGAAGATGCCCATAGAAAACCATCCTAATCCAAATCCTGCTCCCCAAACATAGTCTTCCCCAATGCATAAATTTATCCCTTCTTAACAAGAGTATCAAATATCGAATAATATTTATTTATTTTCTTTTTTAGTATATTTCTCAGGATCCTTATCGAACTTATCCTTACAACCCCTTGCACAGAAAAAATAAGTCGTTCCTTTGTAAATGCTTGTTGCTGCTGCCCTTTTTTCATCAACGTCCATATTGCATACCGGGTCTTTTTTCATTTGTTTCACCTCACATATTATTATTTCGTACAGATTTAAGAAAAGACTATCAAAAACTTGGGGAATCTTCAAATCTAATAACTTCCGGTGTTACCGTTTTAAAGCTTTATTGTTGCAGTTTATTTAATGCTTCTTTGGCTGCCAGGGTTTCTGCCTCTTTTTTACTTTTACCACATCCAGTCCCAAATATTTTCGCGGCTATATAGACTTCTATTGTAAAAATCCTTTTGTGTTCCTTCCCCTCCTGCTTTATCATTTTATATTCAGGAATAGTACCATAATTTAATTGGGTCTTTTCCTGAAGCTCTGTTTTAAAATCATGGAATTCACCAGAAGTTAATATCATATCTATTTTTTCTTTAAACAACCTCAGTATAATTTCCCTTGTTTTCTTGTAACCGCTGTCCAGGTAAACAGCGCCTATAACAGCTTCAACTGCATCTGCCAGCAAAGAGCTTTTTTTTCTCCCGCCGGTAGAATCCTCTCCCTTTCCGAGCCTGAGATATCTTCCGAGACATATAGAGACTGCAATTTCATAAAGTACAGATTCCTTTACAAGATATGATTTAGTCTTCGCCATAATAGATTCTGAAAATTTGCTTTTGGAAGAAAAAAGATATTCAACTATCACAAAACCAAGGACAGAATCACCAAGAAATTCAAGCCTTTCATTGTATTTATCTGCCTTGTCCGGATTTTCGTGTGAAAAAGACCTGTGGGTCAGCGCTTCTTGAAGAAGCTTTTTATTCCTGAAAATATAACCGAGGCGCTTTTCTAATTCAATAATATCTTTACTGGACATTAAAGAAGAGAAGTCAGGTGAACCCATAACTTCATATCAATTTTCATATTTTTTAAAAAGCAGGCAGGCATTTGTTCCACCAAATCCAAAAGAGTTGCTCAACGCACAATCTACCGTCATTTTCCTTGATTCATGGGGAACGTAATCCAGGTCACATTCAGGGTCCGGATTATCCAGATTTATAGTCGGAGGGACAATCCCTGTGTGAATACTCAAGACAACTACAACCGCTTCAACACCTCCTGCAGCACCTAGTAAATGCCCTGTCATGGATTTAGTAGAACTGACAGGTATTTTGTACGCATGCTCACCAAAAACTGTTTTTATAGCTTTGCTTTCAATCTCATCTCCATATTTTGTCGAGGTACCATGCGCATTAATATAGTTCACTCCTGAAGGGTCAATCCCTCCATCTTTAAGAGTCATCCTCATGCATCTTGCAGCACCGTCGCCGCCAGGTGCAGTGATATGGTATGCATCTGCCGTCATTCCATATCCGATTATCTCTGCATATATTCTTGCTCCCCTGCCTATAGCGCTTTCAAGATTTTCAAGTATTATAATGCCTGCACCTTCTCCCATCACAAAACCGTCTCTTCCAACGTCAAAAGGTCTGCTGGCTTTTTCTGGGTCATCGTTTCTTGTTGAAAGAGCTTTCATTGCATTAAAACCGCCTATGCCCAAAGGTGTTATTACCGCTTCTGTACCACCGGCAATCATGGCATCGGCATCGCCCCTTTGAATAATTTTATAGGCATCTCCTATTGAATGACTCCCGGTAGCACATGCAGTAGCCACTGCAGAGTTCGGTCCTTTAGCTCCAAATTTAATAGATATCTGACCTGATGCAAGATTTACAACCAGCATCGGAATAAAAAAAGGGCTGATCCTTCGCGGCCCCTTTTCAATATAAACAGAATGATAATGTTCTATGGTATAAAGACCTCCTATGCCGGATCCGACTATTACACCTATATTCTCAGCATTGTCATCAGATATTTTAAAACCGGAATCGTCGATCGCCATTTTTGCTGCTGCAATTGCAAAATGGATAAAACGGTCCATCTTCTTTATCTCTTTGAGTTCAATATAATCCTCAGGATTAAAGCCTTCTACCTCTCCTGCTATCTTCGTCGGAAAATTTGCAGCGTCAAATTGGGTAATCTTTCTTATACCAGACTTACCCGCAATAAGGCGACCCCACGTCTCATTAACGCCGATACCAAGAGGTGTAACCATCCCCAGCCCTGTAACAACAACCCTTCTTTTATCCATCAGGCAGATGCTTTTTTCTTGTTGATATATTCAATGGCATCTTTGACTTTTGCAATTTTTTCTGCATCTTCATCTGGTATCTCGATCCCGAAAGCCTCTTCAAATGCCATAACGAGTTCAACTGTATCCAGAGAATCAGCCCCCAGGTCCTCTACAAATGATGCCTCCGGTATTACTTCAGACGATTTCACACCAAGCTGTTTTGCTATAATTTCCTTCAGTTTTTCTTCCAACATTAATTCACCTCCATTTTAGAATTCAAAAACAAAAACTCAAAAATTTAACTTTCTTAATATTCTGCATTTTTAAAATTACATATACATACCGCCGTTTACATGTATAACCTGACCGGTTATATAGCCTGAATCAGGCGACGCAAGAAAAATGACGGCATTTGCAACATCTTCTACTGTACCAAATCTCCCTAACGGAATCAGCTTACTCATCTCCTCCTTTATATTTTCCTGCAGAACATCTGTCATCGCAGTCTGTATAAAACCCGGGGCAACAGCGTTTACTGTTACTCCCCTGCCTGCATATTCTCTGGCAACTGTTTTGGTAAATCCAACTATCCCTGCTTTTGAAGCACTATAATTCGCCTGTCCCGGATTACCCATGAATGCAGCTACAGATGTAATATTTACAATCCTGCCGTATCTCTGTTTAGCCATGTCCTTCATTGCTTCCCTGGAACACAGAAAAACACCTTTAAGGTTGATGTCCAATACCGAGTCCCATGCTTCTTCTTTCATCCTGAGCAGAAGCCCATCTTTAGTTATGCCCGCGTTGTTTATTAATATGTCTATCCTTGAAAACTCCCTGCGTACTTCTTCAAATACCCTTTCAACTTCTTCAGAATTCGATACATCAAGTTTTACTCCAAAAGCCTTGGCACCAAACTCTCTAAGGGCCGCTGCCGACTCATTAGCAGTATTAAGGTTTCTGCCCGCAACTACAAGATCCGCACCTGATTTCGCAAGTTTTACAGCAATTGCTTTCCCTATACCACGCGTTCCACCTGTAACCACTGCAACCTGCCCCTTAAATTCCATATCTTACCTCCCTCAAAAAACCGACCTTAATTTTAACAAAGAGTTCTTCTCTTTTCCAGTTTTTATTTATTCGTTTTTTATGAAGGCACATAAGAGTTATTGTAATATTGGCTATTTTATGGTAATAATATTAAAGAAAAAAGTAAAAAGCTACTCTAATAAAAATAGTTTTAAGGGATCCCGCTTAGGTTAAGGTTAGCATAAATCTGAATTATAAACCATATACTAAAGAAAGAGATCAAAAGAAATGCAATGTAAAGTGTATCTAATCGATGTGACAAACAGGGATGGGGTACAAACATCCAGGATTCTCCTTCCCAAATTAGCCAAGACGATGTTAAACATCTATCTCGATGAAATGGGCATATATCAGAGCGAAGTTGGGTTCCCTACACTTAAACATGAGGTCAATTACATAAACGCAAACCTTGAACTTATAAAACTGGGTGCCATAAAAAGGATTCACCTGGAAGGCTGGTGCAGGGCAATACCTGAAGACGTCAGGCTGAGCTTCAAAAACTGTCCTGAACTAAAACACATAAATATATCCATGTCAACATCTGACATAATGATAAAGGGCAAGTTCCAAGGGAAAAAGACCTTCAATGACATTATCAAATCTCTTGTTGAATCAGTTAAGACCGCAAAGGAACTCGGGGCAAAAACAGTAGGGGTGAACGCAGAAGATGCCTCAAGGACAGAGCTTGACAGGTTAATAGAATTTACCCTTGCCGGCAAAGAAGCCGGAGCTGACCGTTTCAGATACTGTGATACGCTTGGAACAGATGACCCGATAACCATATATGAGAGAACAAAGGCACTTGCACTGGCAACAAAATTCCCTCAGGAAATGCATTGCCACAATGACCTGGGAATGGCAGAAGCTGTTTCCGTAGCCGGTGCGCGCGGGGCTATAGAAGGCAGCGTTGATTCCTATATAAACACAACAGTCAATGGCTATGGAGAGCGTTGTGGTAATTGCGATCTTGTATCAACAATCCTGGCGCTCAAATTCTCACAGGGGCTAAAAGACAGGCTTCCACTTGATGAACACGTGGATCTTAAAAAAGCATGGAAAATAGGGAAGTATGCTTCCTACGCGTTTAATATTCCAATCCCGATAAATCAGCCTGGAGTAGGTGCGAATGCATTTGCTCACGAATCAGGAATACACGCAGACGGAGCATTAAAGGACAGGCGTAATTACGAACTCTATGATCCTGAGGATGTGGGCAGAGGAGAGCCGGAACTTTTCGAAACCGGAAGAATAATAACAACAGGCGGGTATGGAGGGATTAAAGGCTTCAGACATGTCTGCGACAAACTTGGGATACATCTCCAGAATGACAATGAAGCGAAAAGTATCCTTGAACTCGTGCAATATGCCAACCTTCACACCCAAAAGCCGCTTACAGATGATGAGTTAAGATTTATCGCTATCTACCCTGAAACTGTGCGGAAAATACTGACTGTTGATATTTAATGCATAAAATTACTTTAATCCCTGGAGACGGCACAGGGCCCGAAATCTCCGAGGCTGCAAAACGTGTTATTGAAGCTACAGGTGTTCCTATTACATGGGATATTCAGGAGGCAGGCCAGGATATTTTTGAAAAAGAAGGGACTCCCTTACCTCAGAGAGTAATTGACTCCATAAAAAAAAATAAGGTAGCACTTAAAGGCCCTGTTACCACTCCTGTTGGAAAAGGATTCAGGAGTGTTAATGTTGCACTCAGACAAAACCTTGACCTCTTCTGTTGTCTCAGGCCTTGCAAAACCTTTAAAGGTACCAGGACAAGATATGAAGATATTGACCTTGTCATAATCCGTGAAAATACAGAGGATCTCTACGCCGGAATCGAATTCAACAAGGGATCCGAAGATGCAGGCAAATTAATCAGCCTGATTAAAGAACTGTCAGGAAAAGTTATCCGGCCTGATTCCGGGATAAGCATAAAACCCATATCTGTTTTTGCTACAGAACGGATTGTAAAATTCGCATTCGAATTTTCAAGAAGGAATAAAAGGAAAAAGGTTACGGCTGTCCATAAAGCAAACATCATGAAATATTCAGACGGACTCTTCCTTGAAACTGCGAGGGAAGTTGCCAAGGGATATCCGGATATTGAATTTGAAGATAAGATAATAGACAATTTATGTATGCAGCTTGTCCAGAAACCCGAACTTTATGATGTAATAGTCCTCCCCAATCTGTATGGTGATATTGTATCTGACCTTGCAGCAGGCCTTATAGGCGGACTCGGCCTTGCACCAGGCGCAAACCTTGGAGATGAGTTTGCTGTGTTCGAGGCTGTCCACGGAAGCGCTCCAAAATACAAAGGGTTGAACAAAGTCAACCCACTTGCTATGATACTTTCCGGGATCATGATGCTAAGACATTTAGGAGAACCCCGTGCAGCTGAAAGACTTGATACCGCTGTCACGTCATTAATAGCAGAAGGGAAACACGTGACATATGACATGAAACCCAGACCGGATGATCCAACAGCGGCAACAACATCAATGGTAGCAGATGCTATAATTGAAAAATTAAACTATTCACCAAATGGAAACTGAGAGTTCACCTAAAACAGACCCCGCTAATAATTTTAAGATTCAAACCCAGGGGATAAGAACCTTAAAACTATTCTATTTTGAATTCTTATTTTCAAAATTTCTATTTTTTAATCAACATGTGGCCTGATATTTTTATTATCATCGTCTTTATTCTCTTAAATGGTATTTTTGCTTCGGCTGAAATAGCTGTAGTCACGATCAGACGGACACGTATTAAACAACTGGTTAATGATGGCAGAAAAAATGCTGTTGTTTTGAATAGACTTAGAGAAGAGCCTGATAAATTTCTCGCTACAATTCAGATTGGTGTAACATTAGCCGTTTCACTTGCATCCGCCATCGGCGGTGCTGTTGCAGTCAAAACTCTGAAACCAGTTATAGAAAACATACCAATATCTTTTATATCACTCTCCAGCGACGCCATATCCATAGGTGTTGTCGCAATAATCATTACTTACTTTACAATCGTTTTTGGTGAACTAATACCAAAGTCACTGGCACTTTCGTATCCGGAAACTATCGGTCTTTCAGTTTCCCCTTTAATATACAGGTTTTCCAAAATAGCTACAGTCTTTGTTCAAATCCTGACCGTGAGCACAAACATTATATTAAAACCTTTCGGGAAAAAAGCATTCCGTCAAAGAGGCTATATTTCAGAAGAAGAGATAAAAATGCTCATTGAAGAAGGCAGAGAAAGAGGCATCTTTGAGGCTGAGGAAAAGAAACTTATACACAGCGTTTTCGAATTCACAGACATGTCAGCCAAAGAAGTTATGGTGCCAATATTTCATATGGTAACAATACGTCTTAATATGAATCAGGAAGAGATAAAAACCATAATCTCAGAGGAACAGTTTTCCCGTTATCCTGTTGCCGGTAAAGATATTAACGATATCCGGGGCATTTTGTATGCAAAAGACTTTCAGAATGCATTGGGAAAAGGACAAGTAGATGTACGGAAGCTTGTTAAACCACCGTTTTTCATCCCCGAAACAATGAAGATAAGCACTCTATTAAGAGAAATGCAGAAAAAAAGGATTCATATGGCTTTAGTTATAGACGAATATGGCGGGGTTTCCGGACTTGTTACGATGGAGGACCTCCTCGAGGAGATCGTCGGAGAAATAAGGGACGAATATGATACAGAAAGTCCGGTTATAAAGCTCAGTGACGGAACATTCTTTGTAGATGCGTCTATTAGCATAAGAGACCTGAAAGAAGATTATAAAATAGAAATTCCCGAATCCACAGAATACGAAACCCTCAGCGGTTTTCTGTTGACAACACTGCAACGGATTCCTAAGATCGGTGATGTTGTTGAGACAGATGGAAAGAAGATAACCATCTCAGAAATGGTGGGACAGAGGATTGCCAAGGTAAAACTTGAGAAGCTGCCTGAAAAAACAGAAGCAGAACCGTAAAAAATTCTTTAGACATTTTTCATGTTTTTCAATTATAATTCATACCCACAATGAAGAAAAAGATATCAATAATAGGTTCCGGGAATGTTGGTGCCACAACAGCGCTTTTTATAACCCTGTCAGGCATTGCTGATGCTGTATTATTTGACATAGCAGAAGGTGTCCCTCAGGGTAAGGCACTTGATCTGGCAGAGGCATGCCCTCTTTGTAACTCATCATCTACAATAAAAGGGACAAACGATTATTCTGATACTGAAGGTTCTGAAATTATTATTATCACAGCCGGGTTTCCCAGGAAACCCGGGATGTCAAGGAACGATTTACTCCATTCTAATGCCGACGTAATAAGAGAAGCAAGCATTGCTATAGCAAAGACCTCTCCAGATGCTATTGTTATCGTTGTAACTAATCCAATGGACGTTATGGCGCAACTTACATGGAAAACAACCGGGTTTTCCTGCAAGCGTGTTATGGGAATGGGTGGTTTACTCGACACTTCAAGATTAACAGCATTTCTTGCATGGGAATTAAATGTATCACCTGAAGACGTAGAAGCAATTGTCCTCGGCGGACACGGTGATGAAATGGTACCGCTTTCAAGATTTATAACAGTCAAAGGGATTCCTGTAACAGAACTCCTTTCTTCAAAAAGAATCGATTCACTGATAGAAAGAACAAGAAAGGGTGGAGCAGAAATAATTGCATTACTTAAATCCGGAAGCGCATATTATGCTCCTGCAGCAGCTACATTTAAAATGGTGAAGTCAATACTTCTCGACGAAAAAAGGTTGCTCCCTTGCGCTGCTTATCTTAATGGAGAATATGGGATTAAAGACATCTATTTGGGTGTGCCTGCCATACTGGGGAAAGAAGGCGTTGAAAAGATAATAGAGATAAAACTTTCCAAAGAAGAGAAGGCACAGTTCAGGAAATCTTATGCATCAGTCAGAAACTTAATTAAAAAACTTTCAATTTAGCTGGAGGATAGATGGAAAAAACACTCTCAATAGTCAAGCCTGACGGTGTCAGTAAAAATCTGATAGGAGAGGTTATAAAAAGATTCGAACAAAGTGGACTCAGGATAGCAGCACTAAGACTTCTAAGGTTATCCAGAGATGAAGCAAAAGGGTTTTATATTGTGCACAAGGACAGACCTTTCTACGAAAGTCTTATCATCTTCATGTCAGAAGGCCCGATTGTTGTGATGGTTGCCGAAGGTAATAATGCAATTAACAAAGTCAGAGAAATTATGGGTGCAACAAATCCAAAGGATGCTGCACCGGGTACAATACGAGCTGATTTTGCTTCTGACATTGAGCACAACATAGTTCATGGATCGGATTCAAAAGAATCCGCCTCCTATGAGATACCTTTCTTTTTTCCTTCTATTGATATTCATTGAATCATTATTAATCCGAAAGAGACACATTATCTAATCACTCTTAAACTTCCCGGAATTGTATGTAGCGATAATTCCTGCTAACCCGAATAATGCAGACATTATTCATAAATTTGGCAACAGCAACTGAGGACAGAGTAGAGGAACGACCGAAAATGAGCACAAATACTCTATCATCAGTTCAACCAGAAAAGCATATAAATAATTTGTGCTAATATAATAAGGCAATACCAAATTTAAATCTTTCTTATCAGTCTGTTTTATATTTTTACAGCTAACTTAGAATAGCTCCGATATTGACTTTAAGTAGCTTAAAAAAGTATATTTAAAGTAGATGCAGCAGGAAGTATCCGGGAGGTAGAATGTTTGAGAAGTTTACAGAGCGTGGAAGAAAGGTAATTATATATGCTAAGGAAGAAGCTGAAAAACGCCAAAATGACTACCTTGGAACAGAACACCTTTTACTTGCTGTATTAAAAGAAGACGATGGCCTGCCTATAGCGATTTTGAAAAGGATGGGGATAACCCCTGAAGAAATTCGCCTCGAAATAGAAAGAAACCTGCCTCAGGGTACAAACATCATGACTTTTGGAGATATCCCTTTTACCCCAAGAGCCAAGAAGGTTCTTGAACTTGCTGTTGAAGAAGCAAGGCTCCTCGGTCACAATTATATCGGGAGTGAACACATTCTCCTCGGTCTGATAAGGGAAGAAGAGGGAATAGGTGGTAAGATATTAAGAAACTTCGGTGCCAACCTTCTTGGAGCAAGACAGCTCACTATCAACTTTTCTATAAGGGCACATACACAGGCAAAAGAAAAGAGGAGCACAACCCCTGCATTAGATGAGTTCGGAAGAGACCTGACCCTTTTAGCAAAGGAAGGGAAACTCGATCCCGTGATATGCAGAGAAGACGAGATAGAACGCCTGATACAAATACTGGGCAGGAGGATCAAAAACAACCCTGTGATTATTGGTGAACCTGGCGTTGGAAAAACAGCGATAGTTGAAGGGCTTGCACAGAAGATTGTCTCGAGTGATATTCCCGACAGCTTGCTGGGGAAACGCCTCGTTTCACTTGACCTGGGAGCTTTGATTGCAGGCACAAAATACAGAGGCCAATTCGAGGAAAGGCTTAAAATCGTGATGAAGGAAATCATACAATCAGACAACGTTATTCTCTTCATTGACGAACTTCACACCCTCATAGGCGCAGGTGCTGCAGAAGGGTCTGTTGATGCATCAAGTATGCTTAAGCCTGCATTATCAAGGGGCGAGATACAGTGTATCGGGGCAACCACACCTGATGAGTACAGAAAACATATTGAGAAAGATGGTGCGCTTGAACGCAGGTTTCAGCCGATAAACGTACAGCCACCTGATATTGAAAATACAATAACTATCTTAAAAGGTTTGAAATCCAGATACGAAGCATTTCACAAAGTCAAGATAAGCGATGGCGCCATTGAAATTGCAGCAAGGTTATCTGACAGGTATATTTCTGACAGATATCTGCCTGATAAGGCAATCGATGTTATAGATGAAACCGGGTCCAGAATCAAACTTAAGCGTTATACTCCTCCCCAGGAGCTGAAAGAACTGGAAAATGATATACAGAGGTTCTCAAGAGAAAAAAACCTGTACATAAAACTTCACGACCTCGAAAAAGCCTCGTCTGTCCGCCTGGAAGAAGAACGACTTAAAAGGATTCATGAACAGCTACACAAGCAATGGATAGACAACCTGAACAAAGAAACACCCTCTATAATTGAAGAAGATGTTGAGTATACCTTATCCAAGATGACAGGCATTCCACTCTCGAAACTTGAAGAAAAAGAATCGGAGAAACTGATAAAGATGGAGTTAAACCTCCATAAAAGAATAATTGGTCAGGAAGAAGCGATAAAGGCTGTATCAAGAGCAATAAGAAGGTCAAGGGCTGGGCTTAAATCCAACAAGAAACCCATTGGCTCGTTCTTTTTCCTTGGTCCTACGGGTGTCGGCAAAACCGAACTTGCAAAAGCCCTTGCATGGTTCCTGTTTAACGACGAAGCATCACTCGTAAAGATAGACATGTCAGAGTATATGGAGAGATTTAATGTTTCCAGACTTACAGGTGCTCCTCCCGGTTATATCGGTTATGAAGAAGGCGGACAACTAACGGAAAGAATAAGGAAGAAGCCTTATTCTGTGATACTTTTCGATGAGATAGAGAAAGCACATCCCGACATATTTAATATACTTCTTCAGGTTCTCGATGAGGGAGTACTTACAGACAGCTTCGGCAGAAAAGTTGATTTCAGGAATACAGTAATTATAATGACTTCAAACCTCGGAGCACGGATGATTGAAAAAGCAACACCTCTTGGATTCCAGAGCAACATAACCGGACTTGTTTATGAAAAAATAAAAGAAAATGTTCTAAATGAACTCAAGAAGACATTTAACCCTGAGTTCCTGAACCGTGTTGACGAAACAGTTGTATTTCACCCGCTTGAGAAAGAGCATCTTTTATCTATTATTGATCTGCTGGTAGAAGAAACAAACATGATTCTACTTGAACAGGAACTTATAATCGAGGTATCGCAGGAAGTAAAAGAATGGATACTGAAACATTACTACCAGCCATCTTATGGTGCGAGGCCGATGAGAAGAGCTGTTCAAAAGGTGGTAGAAGACCCTCTTTCAGAAGAAATTCTCAAGGGAAGATTCAAAGGTATACATAAAATAAAAGTTATACTTGAAGGCGACACCCCTGTGTTTGTCGAAGCCGAGGAAGCCATATCCATCCTGTCTGGTGCCAATTAATTCAAACAAGTTTGATGAAATGTCATTGCGATCCGCCAAGGGCGAAGAAGCGATCTCAAAACTGGCTCGGAACAATCTCCTTAGAAAAGACTGTCACCTCCCCGCAATGACTCGCAATAACATAAATTGAAATCCAAGGGACCTATCCTTTTTATCGTCTTGCTCTCTGTAATCATTATGGTTTTTTTCATCGCAAGACAACAGCATCCCCCGGCATTTACTGACATTGAACTTGTCGACTCCAATAACAATAAAATAAGACTTGCTGAATTGAAAGGTTCGGTCGTATTTGTTAATTTCTGGGCCACCTGGTGCGAGCCGTGCGTGGATGAACTGCCGTCCATCGAAAATTTATTCAGAAAGATGTCAGTTAACTCCAAATTCAAGATGATAACCATCCTATTTAAAGACAGTGAGCGCAATGCATTGAGTTATATGAAAATAAATGGCTACACCTTTCCTGTATATCTCAATCCCGATAGTTCTGCTGCTAAATTCTTCGGGGTTACGGGTGTGCCCGAGACTTACATAATCGACAAGAATGGAATTCTGAGGGAAAAAGTGATAGGTCCGGCAGAATGGGACACCCCAATTGTTGTAGAAGCACTGCTCAAACTTGTTGATGAAAAATAGCCATGGGAAGGGTCAGGCCTTGTGATCCCTCACTTCTTTTCGTCGGAACACTTTATTCCGATGAAGGAATATTAAATAAATCAAAAAATATACTAGAGCAAAACTTCGGAGATATTTTACTTTCAAGTCAGCCTGCATCATGGCAATACTCTGATTACTATAAGGATGAAATCGGATGGCCGTTATTCAGGCAGTTTATTTTTTTTAAAACCCTGATTGATCCCGGATTTCTTGCTGACATTAAATTAAAGACCAATACAATCGAAGATGAATTATCATCTGATGGGAAAAGACGCATCAATCTCGATCCCGGTTACCTTACTTTGTTCAATATAGTCCTCGCATCCACAAAAAATTACGTTCACCGCATCTATTTAGGAAAAGGGATTTACGCCGAGGTTACACTTATTTTCAAAGATGGAACATACAATCCTCACCTCTTTACCTACAGGGATTATCAGGATAAAACGTGTATTGATATATTTATGAATGCAAGAGAACTGCTAAAAAAGATGCAAGTCAATTCATGATATTTTTTATCACGTTTACCAATCCCTTAAAATGTTCTCTTTAATACATAGAACTCCGTGGCCTTAATTGAAACTACTTTATTGCTGACTTCGGAATGGAGTTAGCTAATCGCTTTTTCTTTTTTCAATTGTCTTTTTTCTTTAAGGGTGTGTTTTGGTTTTTTCTTTAGATTTGTTTTTTTCTTGTCTTTTTCTTTACCCATTAAATGCCTCCTTTATTAATAGTAATCATCATCATTATTATACCAAGTATTAGGGTGTTTAGTTCAGGAACTTATATGCTTTTTGAGATTAGAGAGTATTAGTGTTACATTTTATTTACTAAATCTTCCACTTCAATTGAAATTCGATTTCTTCTGTTTGTTTTCCTCTCTCATGCTCAATATTGATCCCTTCGGGATACTTTAGCTTTAGAGTGTTGAAGTTTGAAGCTCAACCCCTGTGCTTTCTTTGAACAACTATCTCTTTATTTTTCCCTCTACAACAATTCAGACAGAAAAAAACTATTTTCTTTTAACCAATGCCGCTTTTTTTTGTAATCCGGGATAATTGATCCAATCTTATTCCAGAATTTTTCAGAATGATTTTTAACAATAAGATGGCAAAGCTCATGGACAACAACATAATCGATCATTGATATTGGTGTCATAACTATCTTCCAGTTAAATCTTAAGACTCCTGAGTGGGAACAACTGCCCCAACGTTTTCCCTGCTTTGTTATTATTATTTTTTCGGGCTTCTTGCCTATAAGTTTGGAATATCTCTTGAGGCGTTCATTTATTTTTCTCGTTGCCTGTTCAATATACCATTCGATGAGCTTTCTTCTCACAGACTCGGATATTGCCTTGCCCGATAATTTATTGCTAATTTCAACATAAAATCTGCCGCCCATAAGTTTGCAGAGACGCTCTTTTCCATGATTTATTCTTATTACTTTTAGTCGATATTGTTTCCCTATATACGGGAAAGACTCCCCGCTTACAAATTCTTTCTTGGGTATTTCGGCAATGAGTTTTCTGATCTTTTCCTGCTTCTGCACAATCCACCCGGCCCGCTTCAAGAGGATTTCTTTTATCCGATCTTTTCCCAAAAGATAAGGTGACAGGACTACGACTGTAGAATTGGGTTGTATCTGCAGTGCTACTGTTTTTTTGCGTCTGCCTCTTTTAATTTCAAACTTTATCTTTTTTTTGCCGTATGTTATTTGTTCCATATTAAATATCTTTCAGTTGAGAGCTTGCGAGAGACATGATCCCGTAGACTAAAGGCTCTGTTTCATCCTTTGGACATCCACCGGCTTTAAGTTTCCTCCTGATCAGGCTCCTTATTTCTCGTTTAATATCCTCTTTCTCTGTCCAGTCAATAACCCGCTTCTCTTTAATTATCCTGATAATTTCCTTTGTAAATTCTACCTGTTCCTTATTGGAATCGTGAAATAGTTTTCCCTTAAACTGACTGAACAACCCGTAAAAAGCCAACTCTTTGGTGTCCTTTAATCCAAGAGACTTTGCATAAGTCTCTCTTCTTTCTTCCCGCTCCCTGATTTGCAGAAGGATTTTCAGGTATTCTGCCTCATCTTTTCTCTCTTTTTTGTTTTCTGCAATCAATGTTTCCAGTTGGTCTTTAAGTGAGCCATAAAAAACCGGGTCTTCGGCAATCTTTTCCGCAACAGTTTCTCTCATTGCATATTCAATATGACTTGCCTTTGCTCGTGTACTACCTTTAATTTCAAGCTTTTCCTTAAAATCAGGCGCGGTGATATTTATCGGCTCAAGAATTTCCTCTATCCCTATATCTGTTATATGAGCATGAATCAGGGCCTCTACTTTCTTGCTGCAGTCTTTCAGACTCATGCGCTCATCACGGTAAAGATTTTTAGCTCCTTCGCGTATAGTCCCGATGAATTTAAAGTCTTCCACATAAGGATTGACTACCGGGTCCGGCATCAAAAGGTCCATGCTTTTTGCAAATTCTCTGAAGGCCATATCAAACTGTGATCTAACATCCTCCGGCTCAAGAATCTCCATGCATCTCTGCAATATGTCTTCCGGCCTTCCCCTTGAACGGTTTACCTTTTCAAAATATTTCATTGTTTCTTTATGCCAGTAGGCGAGATTGGCTAATTCTTTCTTTATGTCATCAGTTCCAAAGATGCCCTCAAGGTCTTCCTTGTCAAACATCACCAGCGCCTCGGCAAGCTCTTTTCCAACACCGGCGTAATCAACAACAAGACCAAAATTCTTTCTCGGAAATGTACGGTTTGTACGGGCAATTGCCTGGAGCAATGTATGCTCCCTTAATCTTTGATCAAGATACATCACCTGTTCTATTGGTGCATCAAACCCGGTCAGGAGCTTATCGCAGACAATAAGAAACTCAAGCGAATTTTTATGATCAATAAAAGCCTCTTTTATGCTCTTTTCTTTAGGTGGGGTAAGCTTGTATTTTTCTTTCCATTCTTTAGAATCATCATTATTTACTGTCATCACAACTGCCGAACGTTCAGACCCTACAAGTTTATCAAGTTCATTTTTATACATGACTGCTGCCTCTCTGTCAGGAGCTACTATCTGCGCCTTGAAACCATTAGGCTTTATATGATCTGAATAATGTTCGATTATATCCCTGGCAATCCTTGCAATACGCCTGTCTGATTTTGCAAGAGTATCTATTGTTGCATATTTTTTCTTTAACTTTGCTTTTTCTTCAGGTGTCTTGTCGTAGAAAAGTTCATCAAAGAGCTGGTCAATAGTCTTCCCGACAACCTGCAACTGAGCCATCCTGCTCGCATATTTAACAGGTACGATCTCCCCGTCGTCCTCGGCATTTTTGATTGTGTAAGCGTCAAGATATTTCTCACCTACAGGGCTGAAATGGCGATAGGTATTCCGGTCTCTTTTATCGAGCGGCGTACCTGTAAAGGCGAAAAAAGAAGCGTTGGGAAGTGCATTCCTCATATTCAGTGCATAAGATCCATACTGGCTTCTATGCGCCTAATCAGTCATTACAACGATATTTTTAGCTTTAGATATGGGCTCCGTCAATTCCTTTCTGAAAAGGAATACTGTGGTAAGGATTGTATGCCCGATGTTGCCGCTTAATAAATCATATAATTTCCTGTGTGTTCCGCCCTTTTCCTTTATCTGTACCGGGTTCGGAAAATTGCAATTCCTGAACGTCTTGCTTATCTGGTCGTCAAGGTCAATACGATCTGTTACAACAACAATAAAAGGATTCTTGAGCTTCTCCTCTTCGCGCCTCAGCTTGACAGCGGCAAAAAGCATTGTAAGAGATTTGCCTGAGCCTTGCCAGTGCCACACAACCCCTCGTTTTTCGTCCTCCTCTGTCACCCGTTTAAGAATTTTATTTACAGCCCTGAACTGCTGGTATCTGCAGACCTTCTTGATTATCTTCGCCTTGTCGTATTCATATGCAATAAAGTTCTGAATGATATCGAGCAGGTTCTTTTTGTTCAGCACCCCGGCTATCAGGATTTCCTGTGACGTTGGTTTGTCCGACAAATCCTCTTTTCTGATAAGTCCGAGAGCGAGCATTTCTTTGACGCTTGGATGGTCAGCCATATTAGGAAGTTTTTCTTTGCTCTTATCTTTCCATTCGTGGAATTGTTCAGGGTCTGCGCCGATTGAACCGTACTTTGCGCCGAAGAGATTCAGGCCGATAATGATCTGGTTTGTATGAAACAACTGGGGGATTTCATTCTGATAGCGGACAAGCTGAGTCAACGCCTTGCTTAAGCCGGTCTGTTTTGCAACAGGGCTTTTACATTCAATAACAACCAATGGAATGCCGTTTATAAAGATAACTATATCAGGTTTATCTGTTTCAGAGGGGCCTTTGACCCAGAGTTGGTTGACAACAAGAAATTCATTCTTTTCAGGTTTCTCAAAATCAATGAATCTGACAGTCTTCTTTTGCCTGTGACCACCGTAATCCTGATCAATGGATATTCCGGCGATGAGGTCTTTATGGAACTTCTGGTTAGCCTCAATAAGCCCTTCTGCCTGAATATGGGTAACACGCCTTATTGCCTTGTTGATGGTGTTTTCAGTTATATCTTTGTTTATCTCTTTAAGCTTCTTCTTCAGTCTTGAGACAAGAACAACCTCACGCCTGCTTGTGCGCTCACATTTCTCCTTAAGTTCAGGGTCTAATTCATCACCCTGAATGTAGTCATATCCGAGCCTTTTCAACTGCTCGATAGCAGGTTTTTCAGAAAGATTGTCTTCAGTGAACAACCCTGCAGCAAGCTGCAGGGTATCAAAATTTATAAACTTCGTTATTCTGTCATTCCGTGCTTGACACGGAATCCAGTTCATTAGTCTTATGGATCCCTTCCGTCAATATGTAAGACGTATTCGCAGGAATGACACAAAGAAACCCTGTAGCAAGCTACAGGGAATTATCAAGTTAAAAATCGGCTTTGGCATATTAATGCAAATAATGCAATTCACGGTAGGCATATGTGTAGCAAAAGCTCTTGAGCAGCTCCTTTGTGAGCGGTTTAATGACTCAGAAAACGTGCACGTTTTCATTCATATCATTTAAATAACCATGCATGCGCAAATCCTGCATTCAAGAGATTATGATGCATATGTGCCTGCCAGATTTAAAACCTAACTGCATTTTTCGGGTTAATGCAATTTTACTCTTACTTTGCCAGTTAGTAAAATTTGCATGAGGGATATTTTGAGTTCTTTTAAATATTTTAAAAATTGTTGCTCCATAGAATCATTATCTTCAAGAGACAACAGAATATTTATAATTTCTCTTTGCTCATTAATAGGTGGTTTCGGTACAGGTATAGAGTTACAATTAACCTTATTCATATATGGTATAGTCGTTTTTGTGGCAATTTTTTCCATATATGGTCTCTGTAAAATTAAAACATAACGAAGAAAGTTTGCATCGAGGTCATTAGATGGAATAAAAGCGTGTAATTGCTGATTGATAACTATTTCCCGATCGGTTATCGCTACAATTCCAAATTCTCCAACACACGACATGATAACTGAACCGCGTGGAACAACTCTTGTCCCACACTTTTTTATCTCATCTAAGGAAACACAAAGACCTTGTTTTGATTCTTTTATTTTAGGATCTATTATGTCAGGAATTGTAACCCAAGGAATTTCTCCATCAAATGATTTAGGTTTATTTCTCCCTGGAACTATACAATCACACTCTTCTCCGATCTTGACAACATCCCATTTTTCCGGAATCTTCCCAATCTCCGTCTTCTTAAACTTCTTATGCCCGATGCCGCGTGTGAGGAGTCGCTGCATCAGTCCTTTTTTAAGCTCCTTTGTCTTTTCAATAATCCTGTCCGTCTCCTCAATAGCATCATCAACAGTCGTCAAAATCTCAGCGATCTTTTTTTGCTCAGGAAGAGGGGGAGCGAACATTAAAAAATCAGAGAGGTCTTTCCGGTTTATTGCTTCAAAAGTACTGCCTTGTGAAACTTTTTCTAAAGCCTTTCTATGAAAAAGCATAGATTGATACAAATATTTATCATCTATCTTTGTTGCTCGTATCGCACTAAGTCCTCTTCCAATACAACATTCATGTGGAACAATGTTTATTTCACCTACGGGGGCACGCACGCTTATCAAAATATCACCTTTCTGAGCTATCTTTAACGGTTTCTTGCACCATCTCCTTGTTGTTGGATATTTCGGGCCAAAATCAGCGTTGCCCTGATAAAATGGCACGCCGTCTTCGTAGTCATGACAAACTTGTGACGAGGGCGATTGCCCCATATTTATTTCAGCCACTTGTGATAATGATAACACTTCCCAGTCCACCGGTATCTTACCTATCGGCGTATCTTTAAATTTAATCCCTGTTTGTAAACTTTTTACTTGTGCCATAAAAGCTATTTAACCTCATTAATGTCATTCCCGCTTGTCGGGTCGCCTCAGCGACTCGCCGAGGAGAGAATCCTTCTGAACCCCTCTTTGGAAAAGAGGGGCAAGGGGAGATTTTATGGCAAATAGATTTATTCAAAAAATCCCCCTTCATCCCCCTTTACCAAAGGGGGAAAATACGGGAAAAGATTCCGGACAAGCCGGAATGACAGAGCTTGCTGTCTTCAAGCACAACTATTCTTCCACCCCGAACACCCTGATTATAAATTCTCTAAAAGCTTTTTCGTAGTTCTCCGGTCTTACACCGCGCCCCGGAATCGGCGGAATATCAATGCCGCTTTGTGCGAATTCATTCCCGACAATCTCCATTGCATCTCTGAGCTTTGAACTCTTTATATATTCTGATTTTGTTTTCCCTATTTCCAAAAGTACGGCCCATACTTTTGATAACGCCTCAAAAAGTGCAATCCAGTCTAACCATACAGGTCTCTTTATCTCCCCATAACTGCCTTTTGATAAAAACTCCCACCATCTTTCCTGCGAAAGCCAGTACTCGATTTTCCTTTTTCCCTTTATTCGCGTAAGCACAAGCCCTGATTTAGATAAGTCTATTAATGCATCCTGCGTTCCCCTGACAGATAGACCGATTGCCTTTGCAACTTCAGAAGGGTGACCGGCATCGTGGGTTAACAGGTAGAGGACACATTCAGCGCGGCTTCCGACTCCAAAAAGCGCTCGGAGCATGAACCTTATATTTGATTCTGCTGTTGGTATTACTTCCCTTGATTTTTTACTCGGGGTTAATAGAGTTCGGAACAATTTATATTTTAAAAATCGCTCGTCAACAGGAATACCCGCAATCCCTTCTATATGTTTTTCTATATATCTCAGTTTAAATAAGGGTTCCCGTTCTTTGGGTATGTTTTTGTAACAAAGTTTAGCAAGATTGTTCCATTTTCTCTCTAATCCCTGTGAAGAAAGAAATTCCGATACAGCGCCCATAAGACGGCATGTTTCATCTGTGCTTTCTCTGAGTATCCCTCTTAGTCTCTGAATATCAATCCAGTACCCGTTCGTCACAAGCCAGTCCATTACTTCATCAAAAAGCCTCGGTTCATAGCGTCCTATATCAAGAGTCAAGACGAGTAAGGCTTCAGGGTCGATAACCCAGGATTCTTTGGCTCTGGCTTCGCCAAGGACACCGATTGCAGACCACTGCCTCCATAAAAAATCAATTATATTGTTAAGGAATGTGTCTCTAAAGTCTTTCTGTGACATCTTCATACCCCATATGTCTTAACAAATCTTTAATAATCTGCCTGAAGCTTTCCGAGACATCATGAGTCATACTCCAGCGTGCAGCTTTTTCCAGCTCCTCTGATACAGGTTCTAATGCCAAGAGGTCGCTGTAATGCTTTCCCATTCCCTGATCCACTGCAGCATAGAGCTTGAAACAAATCTGATCATAGCGACTGAGAAAATGAACTATTAGTCTTTTGCCGAATCTTTTTGTCTCAACCCTTTCCATGAGCCCTTCTGGAAGACCAAAATCCACTGCTGAAGTTGGTCCTGGATTTAGCCATTTTTCAGGGAGGTCAAAATCCCTTGCCACTTTTTGAGAGGCATTGCTGAGTTCTGGTGGAAACGGCTCTGCCTTTTTGAGATGGATCTTTCCAGTGGAATTTCTCTCAGTAAAAGCAACCACATCAACATCCTTTGTTGCACGCCTGACCAGACCAAGCACATTCAGCGCAGAACCCCCGCAGACAACTAACTCTGGTATTGCTGCATTCATTTCATCTAGGTGTTCTCCCAATGCGCTAAGTATTTTCTCTATTTCTTTCCCGTCCTGAAACATGTCTAAATCTTATACCCTAATTCTTTAAGAAAATCATTCATTTTGTTCTCAGTCTTAGCCCGTTCTTTCTTTAAGTTTTTCAATTCATTAATAACTTCATGGACATCTATCTCCTCTTCTTCTTCAGTCACGTCAATATACCGCGCAATATTGAGGTTGTAATCATTGGAGCGGATTTCATCTAATGAAACTGCCCAGCAGTACTTGTCAATTGCTTTGTAGCCCCTGTATGCATCAACAATCTTCTTAATGTCCTGCCCTCTGAGTTTGTTCTGATTTTTACCCTCGAGATAATCATTTGCACCGTAGAGGAAAAATACTTTCCCCTTATGCTCTTTCGGTTTGTTTTTATTGATAATAAATAGACAGGCTGGAATACCTGTTCCATAAAAAAGATTTTGGGGCAGACCGATTACTGCATCAAGAAGATCTTCTTCAAGTATGCCTTGTCTTATTTTTCCTTCTGCCCCTCCACGGAAGAGTACACCATGCGGAAGTACGACACCTGCTCTTCCTGTGAAATTTAAGGTTGCTATCATGTGCTGAACAAATGCGTAATCGCCATAGCCTTTAGGTGGAATTCCAAATCGGAACCTCCGATAGGAATCATGCTGGGCCTCTTCATATCCCCAGTTCTTCAAGGAGAAGGGTGGATTTGCAATAACGATATCAAATTCCTTGAGCTTGCTTTTTTTAGTTAGAAGTCTTGGTTTTCTGAGCGTATCGCCCTTCTCAAGTGTGGCTGTTATTCCATGAAGGAGCATATTCATCTTGCAGATTGCCCACGTTCCGATATTCCTTTCCTGACCATAAAGTGAGACATTTTTCCAGTTCTGTTTATTTTCTCTAAGATGAAAAACCGACTGAATCAACATACCACCTGAACCACAAGCAGGATCGCTTATCCTCATACTTTCCTGAGGATCAAGTATCTCGACAAGGAGCTTAACCACTTCTTTTGGGGTGTAAAATTCCCCTCCTTTTTTCCCTGCATCGTCTGCAAATTGTTCGATTAAATATTCATATGCACGGCCAAGTATATCAGGGTCTGATAAATTGTCGTTTCTCAGAGAAAATTTGGAAAAATGGGCAATAAGTTTTGATAGTATTTCATCAGGTAGCCGATCCTTATCATTAAAATCAGTGGCAACCAGAACTCCTTCCAACTTTTTATCATTGGCTTCTTCGAGAGCTGCGTTTGCTTTATTAAGGAGTTCTCCCAAATTCTGGGTTTTGGTTTTGATATGATTCCAGTGCGCTTTCTTTGGGACAAAAAACCCATGCTCATCAGGCGTTTTCCATGCCAACTCCTTATCCTTTGTTTCTTTTTCCATTCTTTCGCCTTCCTCATCGAATACATCGGAAAGGCGCTTTAAAAAAAGAAGCCCAAAAATATAGTTCTTATAATCAGATGCATCTATGCTCCCCCGTAGGATATTAGCGGATTCCCATAGATGGGCCTTGAGTTTTTCTAAAGTTACTTTTTCCATATTATCCTCTTAGATTAAGATTGTTAGAGATTTTATAACATAATAATTTGCAATTGTCAATAATAGTTTATAGTTTATAATCAATAATTAATAAGATAAACTATAAATATGGGAATAACAGTGGGTCGCGTCTCAATTCCGAATAAATACACTTATATGGGGTAAACATTAAACATTTCTCAAGGAGAAGAAACTTCCGAATGTATGTTTCGAATGAAAATCATTATTTCTTATCGTATTCCAAACCTGGTCACTTGCAAATGGAGCAAACGAATTAAAATACCCTAAGTTGATTAATCAAACGGGCTGTTTTCTAATAAGTTGAAATTGAAGCAAAATGACTTCTAAAGAAGCTATCCGGGCAGGGTTACAATAACACTAAATTGTCTCTGTGGATTGCCTCATCAGAGTATTTATACCCGAGAACTTTTTCAATCTCAGATGTCTTTTTGCCTTTTATTTTATTAATTTCCGAAGAGGAATAGTTGGTCAGACCTTTGGCAATGCGGCTTCCCTTTGAATCAGTGCAGTAAACAGCATCACCTGTCTCAAAAATACCTTCAACAGAGATAATGCCGGAAGGAAGAAGGCTCTTCCCGCCCTGTATCAGTGCTTTTACAGCGCCTCCATCTATCACAATGCTGCCCTTTGAACGGCTGCCGT
The DNA here is from genome assembly GCA_001805125.1 of Nitrospirae bacterium RBG_13_39_12. Classification (GTDB taxonomy): domain Bacteria; phylum Nitrospirota; class Thermodesulfovibrionia; order Thermodesulfovibrionales; family SM23-35; genus RBG-13-39-12. The sequence continues at coordinate 18,854 of MHEF01000023.1, read as the reverse complement.
AGGCAATCCATCCTTTTTTTGAAGACAGCTTTTCTTTTTTCGGCTTAAATACAGTGCCACAGTGCTTACCTCCCATCAGGGATAAGAGCAGCCCTTCTTTTTTTCCACTGATTATATAGACTATGATTCCGTGGTTTACTGCCCTTTTTGCTGCAATGACTTTTGAATACATCCCCCCTGTGCCTACTGCGCTTTCTGCACCACCGGCTATTTTCTCGATTTCAGGCGTTATTTCCTCGACATGTTCAATAACCTTTGCTTTTGCACTGTGTTTCGGATCTTCTGTATAAAGCCCCTCAACATCCGAGAGTATTATGAATTTCTCAGCCTCTATCAGTCCTGCAACAAGGGATGCAAGAAAATCATTATCACCAAACATTATTTCATCGGTTGCAACAGTATCATTTTCATTTATAATTGGAATAATCTTATACGAAAGCAAAGTAAGAATTGTATTTTTTGAGTTAATGTATTTTTTTCTGTCTGAAAAAACATCCCTTGTCAGCAGTACCTGTGCCACCTTCCTGCCATAATCTCCAAAACTCTTCTCATAAGCCCACATCAGACTGCTCTGCCCAATCGCTGCTGCAGCCTGCTTGAATTTAATGTCTTTTGGTTTTTGCTTTAAAGCCAGTTTTTTCATGCCGGCAGCTATAGCCCCTGAAGATACAATAACAACATCATACCCCATATCCTGCAATTCAGCTATTTCGCGCGCTATCGATGAGATCCTTTGTGTATCCAGTCCTTCATTAAAATCAGCAAGTATATTACTTCCGATCTTTATGACTATCCTTTTCATATCTGGATACCCCTTTACTGTAATAATATATTAAGGTTCTCATAAAAGTTTGGACATGAATTGAGTGCATTTACTTTGTCATGCTGGCTTGTCCAGCATCTTTCTTCGCAGCAAGAAGGATTCCCGACAAGCGGGAATGACATACTAACTGAAGTCAATACTATTATGCACATCTTAATAATTGAGACAATCTTTCTAAAATAACAGTCCCGTTTAATTTATTCAGGATATAAACGCAGTTTTTATCATCTTATTTTTTTATTTTTTTCTGCCCCTGTATGAATCTTTCTTGCATTTTGATAACTCTTTTCTTAAACTTTCCAACTCCTTCTCAAGTTCTACCACTTTCAACTCACTTTCAAAACTTCTCTTGCAAAAATCCTCAAGCTCCTGAATTCTTTTTTTGTGTTCTGTCTCCAGCTGCTTCCGCCCGGTTATATCCTCGACTGAGCCTTTATAGTAGAGCGGCTTTCCGTTTACATCTTGTATAGCAATAGCGTTCTCCGAAACCCATATTTTATTGCCGTCTCTTCTATAAAACTGGGTTTCAAATCCCGAAACAGAGCCTTTTTCCTGCAGCTGGCGGACGAACTCTGCGCGCCTGTCAGGTTCTACATAAAGTTGATAATCTGTATTGTTAAGAACATTCATCAGGTCCCCGGGTGATTCATATCCCAGGATGCGTGCAAAAGCAATATTAGAAGCAATATATATACCGTTAGGGGTAATTTGATAAATACCCTCTATCGCTTTTTCAAACATGGTCCGGTATTTTTCTTCTTCTTCACGTAACCTCCGCATCTCAATCGCACGGTTCAGTACCACCAGGAGATCCATCAATTTAAAAGGTTTCAGAATGCAGTCAAACGCTCCTATTTTCATAGCATCAACAGCAGACTTGATCGTACCCTTTCCAGTCAAAATGATACCGATAAGATTAGGTTTTATCTGAAGTGCAGAACGTAATAGTGTAATACCGTCAATTTCGGGCATCACAAGATCTGATAAAAGAAGATCGAAGTCCTGTTCTTTCAATGCTTTCAATGCATCCTTGCCGGACGAGAACCCTACTGTCTCGTAACCAACTTCTGTCAGGATATCGCAGAGAGATTTCACTAAATCAATTTCATCATCTACTATCAGCAATCTTCCTGATTTTGACTCTATCATTTTAAAATTCCTATTCTGATTTCAATCAATAATGAAAGATACCGTGAACCTATCCCGGTTATTTTACAGCATTCGAATCGAAACAACATGTGTTAAATTATAACAAAAACACTTTGAAAAGTTGAGAAAGGATATAACATAAACATTCCGTCAAGCAGATTGTACCCGTGACAAGAAACACTCTCCAAATATAATAATTGAAATTTTGTGTAAATTACTGTTATATTTAAAAGGTTTTTATGGAAGAAAGAGAAAAGAAATCAGTTCTTGAAGCAATCCTGTTTTTGTCAGGAGAATTATTAACTGTTCCTATTTTAAAAGAAGTAACAGAGCTTCCCGAATCTGAAATAAAAACGCTTATGGATGAACTTATTATGGAATACCAGGAACGGAATGCAGGAGTGCTGATAGTCGAAATTGCCAACGGATATCAGATGGTTACAAATCCTGAGTTGTCAGAATGGATAAAGAAGTTCAAAAGTTCACATATGTCAACAAGGCTGTCAATGCCTGCCCTTGAAACCCTTTCAATAATTGCATACAAGCAACCATTAATTAAGGTCGAGATTGAACAGATCAGAGGTGTGAATTCTGACAGCGCTGTCAGAACTCTTCTCGAAAAAAGGCTCATAAAGATAATGGGGCGCAAAGAGGTCCCTGGCAGGCCATTTCTTTACGGGACAACCAGGGAATTTTTACAGTATTTCGGGTTAAAAGACCTTACTGAGTTGCCGACTCTCAAAGATTTAATACGGGAGGAAGCAGCCTGATGCAAGAGGTGCATATTAAAAAGCTATATTTCTTTATCGCTGCTATCATACTTACGTTATTATTTTCAGGCAGTATTTACGCCGATACATATTATGTTATAAAAAAAGGAGATAATCCTCGTACAATTGCCAGGAAGTTTAATGTCAGTGCACGTGATATTATAAATACCAACAACATAAAGCCAAAATATCTTAGACCCGGCACAAAGATAACCATACCTTCAAATAAAAATTCCAAAAATAAGAAAATTGAGCTGGTTCAAAATAAAAGTAAAAAGCACAGCCCGGACAGCAATAAAAAAGTTAAACGTCCTGATAGTTCCCAATTTCACATAGTAAAAAAAGGCGACACTTTGTTGTCTTTATCAAAAAAATACTCAACACCTGTAAGCAACCTCAAGAAGATGAATAATCTAAGATCAGCGAAAATAATAAAAGGGCAAAAACTTCTCATTAATCAGATTGACCCAATGTCTTCCTACACAGTAAAAAAAGGCGATAATCTCTGGATTATTGCAAAGAGATTCAACATGTCTGTTAAAGAACTTAAAGTTCTCAACAGCCTTAAAACAAAAACCTTAAAGCCGGGACAAAAAATCTTTTTAGCCCATGATGTTGAGACGGATGAACCAAAAATTTATAAAACAATGCTCTCACAGAATCACCTGAATGAAGAACTTGAAAAAGCAAATGAATCAGAAGAAACCAGTGAGACTGGGATGAAAGACAGACTTATCATATTTGCAAAAAAATTAATAAATATTCCTTACAGGTTTGGCGGTAGCAGCCTGATGGGTATTGACTGCTCAGCATATGTTCAGAAGGTTTACAGACTTGTCGGTATAAATCTTCCGCGATCGGCAAGGGCGCAGTTTAAGGAAGGTGAACCTGTTGACAGCGATGAGCTTTCCATCGGAGACCTCGTATTTTTCAGAACCTATGCATCCTTCCCTTCACATGTTGGAATTTATATGGGGAACAACCTGTTCATACATGCATCGTCAAGAGGGAGGAAGGTCACAATTGACAGCCTCAATACCCCGTATTATCTCAAAAGATTTATAGGTGCGAAGAGACTCATCAGCAGTAATTACGAAAAAGAAGAATCTATGAAAGAAGGTTAGCCAGAGCTTCAGGACACAGGATAACATCAGCGCCCTTCATACAGAACCTTCCCCATATCTGTAATATCATATCCTCCAAGTTTTGTTACCATCACCCTGAATTCAGTATCTTTCCTTATAATATTCAGTATATTTTGCAGCATCTCCGTTTCAAAAAACTTGTATGGAATCGCAATGTCATACCTTTCTTTTGCTACCGGAATGAAGTCCAGATTTAAAGCTCTTGCAGCTGCAAGTATTGCAAGACCGGTATCGGCAACTCCTGTAAGAACTGCAGATGCTATCCCCATATGTGTATATTCTTCTCTTTCATATCCTTTCACATCACCCGGTTCTATGCCGTGCTCCCTCAAAC
>MHEF01000023.1:14484-14626 GCA_001805125.1 Nitrospirae bacterium RBG_13_39_12 | reverse complement strand
TCGTCAAGCAGGTGTGTCCCTGCCATATGGGCCTCACCTTTTTTTAAAGCCATCAGACCACCCATCGAGCCTACATGGGCTGACGACAGAGAAAACTTAGGGTGCCGTTTCTTCAGTATATTGGCAAGCAGGTCCAGTGCAT
>MHEF01000023.1:10339-14394 GCA_001805125.1 Nitrospirae bacterium RBG_13_39_12 | reverse complement strand
CTTCGGACATCGCTGGTATCCTGACAAATCCGTCAGCACGCACAAGAGACATGAGCACACCTGCTCCCCGGCTGACAGGAGTTGCTATAAAATTCTCCCCTACCTTACCGATCTTTAATCTCAGGAACTCCTCCTGCCCAAGGCTCGACGCAACTTGTCTTGAAATCCTGGTCATGAGCATCTCAGGTTTTTCAACTTCAAGTCCCTGCCATTTGTAAACAAGCGGTTTAGCAAATAAATTAAATGTTATATATGCAGATACGGGGTAGCCTGGAATCCCAATAACGGGTTTCCCCTTTACCCATCCGAGGATTACAGGCTTTCCGGGTTTTATGTTAACTCCATGCAGTATTACATCTCCAAGTCCGCTTATGGCACTTTTTGTAAAGTCCTCTGAACCAGCAGATGCACCTGCATTAATAACAATCAAATCCCCCAAGCTGTGAGCGGCTATTATTGCTTTTTTTATCTCTTCAAGCCTGTCAGGCACAATCCTGAATCTGACAAACTCTCCTCCCCACTCGGATACAAGGCCGCCGAGCACTCTTGAGTTGTATTCTATGATATCACCCTTTTTTAAATCAGCACCCGGCTCAACGATCTCAGTGCCTGTTGGGATAATGACAATTCTCGGCTTTCTTCTAACTGCCACCTTTGTGTGACCACCTGCAAGCATTGCGCCTATATCAACCGGCTTTATCCTGTGGTTCTCGGACAGAATTAATTCAGTGGCCACGATATCTTCACCGATCACCCTGACATGCTGCCACGGCGTTGCAGGTGCAATTATTTCAATGTATTCCTGATTTTTGATTTCTGATTTCTTGCTTATTACTTCTGACTTCTTATTTCTGACTATATTTACATCCTCTATCATTATTACTGCATTTAGTCCATCCGGTACCGGATCACCTGTATCAACATAAACCGCCTGCTCACCTATTTTCAGCCTTTTCGGAGTTCTCTCCGACGCACCAAATGTATCTGCAAACCTGACAGCATAGCCGTCCATTGCTGATGAATGATAAAATGGAGAAGATATTTTTGCGATAACTGCTTCTGCGGTAACCCTTCCGAGAGAATCTATAACATCAACAGGTTCAGCCGGTAACGGATTAATAACACCTTCTGAATCAAGCTTGCTATTCCACTTTGTTATCGCTTCATCCAGCGGTATACTTTCAAGATAGATGTCCCGTGACATTATTGTTTTTCGAGTAGTTTTTTTATCATGGATTTTAACTCATCGAGGTCTGATGACTTAACAATATATGCCTCTGAAGCCCAAACTGCAAAATCATCCCTGTAATCATAAGCAGTTGACATAATAATGGGCACCTTGGGTCTTTTTTCCTTCATCTGTCTCAGGAGACGGATACCGTCTACATCAGGCAGGAGGATGTCGAGAGTTACAATATCCGGGACTTCTCTGTCGAATAGCTCAATTGCTTCCTTGCCGTTTGATGCTATAACAACCTCATAACCTTCATCTTCAAATTCCTCCTTATAAAGCCTCTGAATGTGAAGGTCATCATCGACTACAAGTATTTTCATATTACTCACCTCCCCATTATCTTATTTTTCTTCTTTCACTTTATTTAATGGCATAAAAACCCTGAATATGCTGCCTTTGCCGAGGTTGCTTTCTACTTCGATTCTTCCATCATGTTCTTCTACAATCCTGTGCGTTATGGCCAGGCCAAGGCCGGTACCTGTACTTTTTGTAGTAAAAAAAGGGTCTAATATGAAAGGCATGTCCTTATCAGAAATACCAGGGCCTGTATCCTTTATCTCGAACACTGCAGCATCGTCTTTAACATATGTCTTTACAAACAATGTCCCGCTGCTGCCAATAGCCTGAACAGCATTTGTCATTATGTTAAGCAAAGCTTCTTTAATCCTGCCAGGATCAACGAATATCTCAGGAGATTCTTCAAACTCTTTTACCAAGGTTATACCTCTTTCTTCAATGTCATTTTTTACAAGTGAAATAACATCTTCAATAAGCCTGCTGGAATCGACTATCTCTTTTGAAATTCTTATCTCCTTAACAAATCCGAGAATTTCATTTAATATGTCCTCAAGTCTTTCAATTTCTTTTGCAATTATGTCCGCGTATTCCTTGAGATTACCGTTTAACTTTTTTTCGAGCCTTCTCGCAAATCCACCGACAGAGACAAGCGGGTTCCTTATTTCATGGGCCACTTTTGCTGCAACCTCTCCAAGCGCAGCCATCCTTTCCGTCATTACAAGCCTCTCCTGAAGACTCTTCATCTCTGTTATATCCCTGATTACATGAACAGTACCTATAAACTCTCCTGTTGTATCAAATATCGGCGAGCTTGAAGTAATGAATGTCCCACCGAGATAAGGGTCCTCGACCTCCTCAACATAAGCCTTTTTTGTTTTAATCGTTTTCTGGTGCGGACAGTCTGACCATGGTTTATCCTTGCCATGAAATACTTCATAACACTTTTTCCCTACAATATCCACAGGAGGTTTCCCCAGCCTCTTGCTGACAGCATTATTAATGCTTTTTACGATGTAATCCCTGTCTATAAAGCAGACCATATCAGATATCGACTCAAATATATTTTCAAGTTCCTGCTCTGCAAGAGCTACCTGTTCATAGAGCTTTGCACTTTCTATAGCCGTTGCAACATGATTCGAAAAAGCCGTCAGGAATCGCAAATCCTCTTCGGCAATAGGCTTTTTGTTGAAATAGTTGTCCACCCAAAGGACACCTTTTACCTTATTCCTTGCTATTAGAGGAACAACAGCATAAGATTGTGTACCTAACTGCTGTGTGAGGACCACGTCCGAAAGTGGTTCTTTTTTCACATCTTGAATATTAAAAAGTTTCTTCTCTTTAACTACCTTTGCGAGGATCGTTTCCCCATCCACTGGTATCTCCATCCCCTGGCTGAGTCTGTCAAAAAAGGAATCCTTTCTCAGGGGCCCTGTTTCGATATCGCGCATTATATCAGCCAGTGTCTTCTTTTCCAATGAGAGCTTCTCCCATATCCGCCCTGCCTCGGTCGGGCTTGCAGGTCCTACCCCCATGGCACCCTTCAATATATTAGCCTCCTCATTAACGAGGAAAAGGATTGCTCTGTTAAAGCCCAGACCGTCACTCATGGTGACAGCAGTAAGAACCATTCTCAATAACCTTTCAAGTTCAAGTGTTCCTCTCATAGCTGAACTGATGAAAAAAAGTCTTGAAAGCTCCTGATTCCTCCTGACGAGCTCTTTTTCAACACGTTTCTTTTCAGATATATCTCTCGATATACAACTAACACCAATAATTTCTGCTGCCGCATTTTTGATCGGAGAGAGCGTAAGGTTCACAGTTATAATTTTACCATCTTTCTTTTTCCTGAAAGTCTCTATATCCTTCAGCACTTCTCCATTTTTTATTTTTTGAATCATTTCACGCTCCGGGTCAATCAGGAAATCGGGGATAAAAGGTAAATATTTACCTACAGCATCTTCTTTTGTGAAGCCATATATTGCTTCTGCCCCCGTGTTCCATGATGTAACTACCCCTTCCAGATCAGACGTAACTATCGCATCCGGGGAGTTCTCAATAAAACCCTCAAGGTACTCCTTTGTATGTGTAACTTCGCTAAAGAGATCGCAAATTTCTTTATGAGAGCTTACACTTTCAGTTATATCTTTTATAAAAACAATGCATTCAACAACCTCACCTGTATCATTTTTTACCGGATATGCCGAGAGTTCAGTATAATATGTACTGTCTTTAAGAATTCCTTTTTGCATGACAACATTAAAATCGCCTTTTTCGAAAGCAACCTCTGCAGCACAATGCGGACATATCCCTGTTTTTTCATGGAACACATCTTTGCAGTTTCTATCCACAAGGTTGTCTGCGGGTCCTTCTATCCATTTATCCATGGAGCGGTTAACAGCAAGAATCCTGTAGCTTCTGTCAAAAATTATAACAGCCTCATATAAACTTTCAAAGATTGTTTCAGAAAATTTCTGTCTATACACTTCGTTCATCAGAATACCTTATTAAATCCCTGCCTTTTTCA
>MHEF01000023.1:1504-10233 GCA_001805125.1 Nitrospirae bacterium RBG_13_39_12 | reverse complement strand
AAAAGTCTGAACCTGCATAAACCCTGTGGGCAAATGGTTCTTCAAATCCTATGTTAACATATACACTACCCTTATATTTTTTTGCTATTTCGTATAAGCTTCTCTGGATAATTTCTTCCCCCTTGCCAAGAATGATAAGCTTTACACCCATAGACAAAAGTTCATCAACAGACTGGATAACAAGGTCAAATCCCTTTTGTGCGGCAAGTCTTCCAACCATTCCCACAAGCGGGATGCGTTCAGAATCAATATCGTCTGAGGAACCGAACAATGACCTCAAAAGCTCCTTTTTACATTTGCCCTTCCCGGAAATTTCATCATTGCTGTAATTGGCAGGGATAAATTTATCTCTCGAGGGATCCCATTCGTCGTAATCGATGCCATTTATAACACCGTAAAGATCTTTAGCTCTATTTCTTAATACTCCGTCAAGGCCAAACCCGAACTCTTTATTGAGTATCTCTTTCGAATAATTATTACTGACTGTATTAATGATATCTGCAGAGATAATCCCTGCTTTAAGAAAATTCACCTTTCCGTAGAACTCTATACCTTCAGGTGTGAAAAGCTCCCATCCATACCCTGTGAGCAGCATCTCTGCTGGCGGGAAAAGGCCCTGATAGCCGAGGTTATGTATCGTCAGGATGCCGGCTGTATTTTTTAAGAATTTATCATTTCTGTATATTGTTTTGAGATAAAGCGGGATAAGCCCTGTCTGCCAGTCGTTACAATGAATTACATCGGGTTTTAATTTAAGTTTCTTGCATGCCTCAAGAACTCCTCTTGAGAAAAAAATAAATCTCGATGCATTATCAATATAATCACCTTCCTGAGTCCCATAGAGTTCCTGCCTGTTGAAAAATTTATCACACCCTATGAAATAGGCTGAAGACCGGTCACTGAATATCCTGCCCTTTATAACCTTTCCTCCCACAGGGACTTTTATCTCAAGACCTGTATCAACCGGCGGCTTCTTGCTGTTTTTTATGCTTTTATAAAGAGGTAGAACAACATATGCATCTTCCTTCGTTCTCCTGTATTCCTTTACAAGAGAGCCTACTACATCTGCAAGTCCGCCTGTCTTAGCATAAGGCACCGCTTCCGGAGAGGCTATCAATATTTTCATATCTTGGCTTCACTCATAAATCTGGCTGATTCCTCAGGGGGCGTTGGGTTAATATAGAAACCCGAACCCCATTCAAACCCTGCAATTTTAGTAAGCTTTGGCAATAACTCTATATGCCAGTGGTAGTGATCGTTTACTTCATCATGAAAAGGAGACGTATGTATAACAAAATTATAAGGAGGAACTTCAAGTATCTTATCTATCTGCTTAAGGACGACCTGGAGAATCTCCGCAAGACCTGAAAAGTCCTTGTCCGGTGGATGGAAGTTTGATTCGTGTCTTTTGGGTAATATCCATGTCTCAAAAGGGGCTCTTGGCGCAAATGGTGCGAGCGCAACATATTTTGCATTTTCGAAAATCACCCTCTTCCTGTACTCCAGCTCCTGATTAATCACATCGCAAAAAATACATCTTTCTTTTAAATCATAATACCTTTTTGCCGAGTCAGTTTCTTCTTTTACCAGCTTGGGGATAATTGGCAGAGCGATCAACTGAGTATGGGAATGTTCAAGGGAAGCGCCTGCTGACTCTCCTTCGTTCTTGAATATCAGTGCGTACTTAAAACGCCTGTCTTTTTTTAAATCAGTGAGCCTTAAATAATATGCCCATAATACATCTTCGACAGCCTTCCGTGAGATTGTCGACAGGCTGAGCATGTGGTCAGGGGTCTCAACAATTACCTCATGGGCACCTATACCGTTCATCTTGTCAAAGAGGCCCTCTCCTGCCTTGTTGAGATCTCCATATATCTGAAGGGCTGGAAACTTATTAGGCATAACCCGCAAAGTCCATCCCTGAGAATTCGGCTTTGTATCAGAAGGTCTGAATGACATTATCTCTACTGGCGTAGTGTATTCGTTACCCGGACAGAATGGGCAGAAACCGCCCTTTTTTCTCTGTGACGGAGAGACAAAATCTGTTGGTCTTTTGCCCCTTTCCACAGAGATAATAACCCAGCGACCGGATATGGGATCTTTTCTAAGTTCGGACATATCTCCTCCAATTTTTAAATGGGAAGCAAGAAAAACTACTTTAAATCAAAAACCTGATTTTCTTACTTCCCATTTTGTTATTATTATATCACAATAGGATATAATCACTCATGAAACCTACTTTTATTCACAATCTTGTAAACAGCCCTTTTGAAGACCCCTCTCTCTTTGTAAGGATAACCAGAGAAAAAAGGGCATTCTTATTCGACATAGGCAATATTAATGCACTTAAACCCCGTGATCTTCAGAAAATAACAGATGTTTTTGTAACACATACGCATATAGATCACTTTATAGGGTTTGATACTTTACTGAGGGCACTCTTGAGAAGGGAAATCCCTTTAAGAGTATATGGCCCTTCGAACATAACCGATTGTGTGGAAGGCAAGCTCAGGGGTTATACATGGAACCTTATAAAAGAATACCCGTTAACAATAGATGTCTTCAGTGTTAATGGAGACAGGATATTATCATCAAGCTTCAGTTCTGAAAATAATTTCAGGAGAATTGACAATAATATATCTGAATTCAACGGTATCATTTTAAGGGAGCCCCTGTTTACAATAAAAGCCATCCAGTTAGACCATCAGATACCATGTCTTGCCTTCTCGGCAGAGGAGGAATTCCACATCAACATCAACAAGGTAATCTTGAAAAAGATGGGTCTACCTGTAGGGCCCTGGCTTTCAGATTTTAAAAAGGCTGTCAGGGAGCAAATGCCGGGAGACATGGAATTCATTATTTCCAATAAGCGATACAAGCTTGATAACTTAAGAAACATCGCGAAGATAACAAAAGGGCAGAAGATCGCTTATGTTACTGACGTGTCAATAGATGCCGGTAATATCAAAAATATTATCGGCTTTGTTTCAGGCTCTGACACATTATATTGCGAGGCATACTTTATGGAAGAAGACAGGGAAAGAGCACTGGAAAGATTCCACCTTACATCAACGGTAACAGGTAAAATCGCCAAGGAGGCGGGTGTCAAAAACCTTGTTGTTATGCATTTCTCTCCTAAATACAGAACTAATTCCGATACACCTGAGGATGAGGCAATGAGGGAATTCAGACATTCAGGACGTTGAAAGATGTTTTACGTCCTTCAACATCCTCAAGATAAGGACTGCATTGATTCCACCAAACCCGAATGAATTAGTAATGCCAATTTTAATTCCGGCCTTTCTTGCTACAGTTACATAATCGAGATCACAATCAGGGTCTCTCTCTTTTAAATTTATTGTAGGCGGAATAATACCTTCATTCATGCTCATTAATGTAAAAGCTGCTTCGATAGTCCCTGAGGCAGCAAGCATATGGCCTGTCATAGACTTAACAGCAGTTACCGGGATATTATAAGCTGTCTTGCCGAATGACAACTTTATTGCGTCAGTCTCAGCTTTATCACCCAGGGCTGTTGATGTGCCATGAGCATTGATAAAATCAATTTCTTCGGGTCTCAATCCAGCTTCATTCAGTGCTATTTTTACCGCCCTCGCTTCACCTTCCGGCGATGGCACTGTCTGATGAAATGCATCTGTTGTATTTCCGTAACCCACAATTTCTCCATAGATTCTGACACCGCGTTTCAATGCATTCTCATAATCCTCCAGAATAAGAATACATGCGCCTTCTGAAAGTACAAAACCATCCCTTGTCCTGTCAAACGGCCTGCTTGCAGCAGAATCGTTGACACTCGACAAAACTCCTGATGACCCGTATCCCTCGATACATATCCTGCACAGAGGAGCCTCAACACCACCACATATCACGGGTCCCTGATAGCCGGATTTGATTAATCTGTATGCCTCACCTATTGCATTTGTACCCGATGCGCATGCATTGGATATGCCGAGACAGTAGCCTCTTATTCCAAGTTTCTGGGCAACATAAGACGACGCCATGCTGATTGTTGTTGCGGGCATAAGATATGCAGATATTCTTTGTTTACAGGATTTAATCTGTGAAGAAAATTTTTTGTACAGTTCTTTTTCTAATGTGCTTATCCCGCCCCGGCTGGAACCAATAACAACACCTGCTGATCTTAACAATTCCGGTTTTTGACTTCCGGCTTCTGACTTCGGATCCCGAAAGCTTTCGGGACTGACTTCTGACTTTTCTGTCAATCCTGCATCTTCAACTGCCATAGTTGCTGCAGCAACTGCATAATGTATAAACGGATCAAGACGGTTTATCTCCTTTTGAGAAAGATATGCCTTTGCATCAAATCCCTTTATTTCTCCTGCTACCTTCCATTTTATATCAGAAACATCAAACTTCGTTACTGTTGCTATCCCTGAAATCCCGGCTTTCGCAGCCTTCCAGGACTCATAAAAAGAATTCCCGAGTGGGCTAACAGCACCAATCCCTGTAACAACAACTCTATTCATTATCAGCTATAATAGCATAGTGTGTTTTCCAATACTGCTCTGATTTTTTACTTCTTTATATGTTATTATTCAGTAAATTCCTAATATATAAAGGACTGCATTGGTAGGGGACATACTAAGGAAAAAGAGAGAAGAACTGGGCCTTGATTTAAAGGATATATCCAAGACCCTGAGAATAAGCTACACCTATCTTAAAGCCATCGAGGATGAAGCGTTTGAAAAGCTCCCTGAAGAAGTCTATGTAAAGGGATATATCCGTGAATACGCTGAAATGCTCAAGATTGACCCTGAGACTCCCATAAAGGCTTATATTCAAAAGATTTCGCCACCTAACCCTGAACCCAAAGGAGTCTCAGAAAAAAAGACCGAAAGGGAGAAGAAGTCAAATGTAAGATATTTTCTGATCCCGTTGATATTAGCAGTGTTGTTAATTACTGCTGCATATATCTTATTTACAGACTCATCTGATAAGAAAGAACTTCCTCAAACTGCTTCAGAGGCTGAAAAAGAGACGGTAGCTTCCGATGTTGAAACCGGAGAGATTCCCGCACCTGTAGCTGAACCTGTAAATGAGCTGCCTCCTGCTCCTTCCGGGCCGGCAAAAGATACCGTATCAAAGCCGTCAAAATCCCAGCACGTTCTTGAAGTCATTGCTGATGATGAAACATGGCTCCTCGTAACTATAGACGAAACAACCAGTAAGGAAATGATGATGCAACCGGACGAATCAATCAAATTTAATGCCGAAAAAGGTTTTTCCCTGACAATTGGTAACGCAAGAGGAGTAACACTTATATTTGACGGAAAAGAGATTGATACCCTCGGCAAGAAAGGTCAGGTGGTCAAACTTAAACTTCCGTAAAAGATCCCTCACTCCAAAATGTATTTCAATGATCAGGCTTGTCATTGATTTAAATCACAAACTTTTTCTATACTTGAAAAATGCCGTCAGGTAAAGAAAGAAGACGATTCAAAAGATACAGACACAAATCAGGATTCCATTTATCAATCGGCAGCAATTCCATTGATGCAAACACAACTGATTTTTCCCTGGGAGGCGTAGGTTTCCTTGTTGAAAATACACCGTCTTTAACCCCGGGCTCTATTTTAAATTTAAAGATCGAAGATCTTAACCTTGATATCGAAGCCAAGATTGTATGGTCTTATAAATCCGACAAACACTGCAGGATTGGGATCGAGAGGAAATTAATCTCCGGTTTTCTGAGACATTACTCACTGCCTGATATCCTGCTCGACCTGCAGAGGAGCGAAAAGAACGGAATGTTCGAGATAAGAAACAATTCGATATCCAAAAGAATATACATTAAAAATGGTGATATGGTATTTGCCACTTCAAACCTGAAAGAAGACCGTCTCGGTGAGACGTTACTAAAATCAGGCAAAATCAACCTTGAACAGTACAATAAGTCAGTCGATGTTATGAGGAAAACAGGAAAACGCCATGGTTCAGTCATTGTTGAACTCGGCTACATTAACCCCGAAACTCTCATCTGGGCGGTAAGACATCAGGTTGAAGAAATTATCCTCAGCCTTTTCAAATGGGAAGATGGTGAATTTGTTTTAATAGAAGGACCGCTGCTTTCAAATGAGGTAATAACATTAAAACTCAGTGCTGCCAACCTTATTTATCGCGGCATCAAGAGAATAAACAACTTTGCATATATTAAAAGCGCTACGCCCTCCATGGATACAATACTTCATTATTCTGCTGACCCTATAAACTTATTTCAGGAGATAAGCCTTGACAAGACAGACAAAGACATACTCTCCCTTATAGACGGTAAGCGCAACATAAAAGATATACTTTCAATTTCACCCCTGGATAATTTCCAGACATTGAAAACACTATATGCTCTGACCAGTGCGAGGATAATCGAAACCAAGGAAAAAGAAACAGAAAAAGACGAAACATTGGAAAATATCATACAGGAATCAAAAACAGAGGTCGATTCAGTCTTTATTGAGAAAGTCGAAGCTTTCTTTAACAGGCTCAAATTTATAGACTACTATGAAATCTTAGGGCTTGAAAAATGGGCAACACATGATGATATCAGAAAGGCCTATTACACAGTCGCAAAGGATTTCCATCCTGACAAACATTTCTACATGCCTTCAGAAACCCTGAAGAACAAATTGAATACAATCTTTACCCAGATAACCGAGGCATACAAAATCCTTTCCTCGTCAAAGATGCGCAAAGAATATGACGATAGTCTATCAACCAGAGTTGAAAAAAGAGCACCCAGCAATTTAGAAATAGCAAAGACAAGGTTCAGAGAAGGCAGAGAAGCGTTCATGAAAAGGTCTTATACAGAGGCAGCAGTGTTATTCGGGCAGGCTGCCTATCTTGACAGTTCGGTGTCAGACTATCACTTTCACATGGGGATTGCTCTTAAGAAAGTCAAGAGAATACGTGAAGCAGAAAAAGCCATGAGCCAGGCAATCAAAATCGAACCTTTGAACGCTAATTATATAGCTGAACTGGGCTATATCTATATGGAGCTTGGTTTCAGACTGCGTGCACAGAATACCTTTGAAAAAGCAATAAAGCTTGACCCGTCCAATGGAAAGGCATCTGAAGGTCTTCAACAAATTAGAAATAATTCCACAAACTGAATGGGAAGAGCCTGTTGAAAAATTTTTAACTCACAAAGGTAATTATTTTTCACAGAAGCAACGGTTCGGGCAAATCCACCCTTGCAGGATATCTGACTGAAAGACTTCTATACAAAAACCTTGTGGTCTCATTTGTTGACTCAGATATCAGTCAGTGTGGTTCCGGTAGATATCAATATTTATCAGTGAAGAACCCTGTGGCAGTGAGCGCAGTGCGTCCATTATTTGAATGTTTATTTTTTGTGTCATTCCCGCAAGCCCGTCCCGAAGGCTTTCGGGATTCGGGAGGTCGGGTCGCCTCAGCGACTCGCCGAGGAGAGAATCCTTTCGGAAAGATTCCGGACCGATACCCGACAAAGCGGGGACAAGAGCCGGAATGACAGAAATTTGTAACTGTGGCAGAGACCACAGAGTGTAATAATTATAAAAATGATAAAGCCTGCATTTTTTTAACTCATTATCAAGGGATAAGGGTATAATAGACAAATGATAAGAAACACATTCAGCATCCTGAACGGCATCGGCGAGAGGCTTGAGAAAAAACTATGGAGAAACGGGATATTAACATGGGACGACTTTATACATGCCCAGGATCTGAATTTCATCAACCCTAATAAAAAAAGTCTCTTTGACCAGCATCTGTCTAATGCCCGGAGAGAGTTGGATTATGGCAATGCTCCATATTTCTCAGCCACGATTAAAAGGCGGGAGCACTGGAGACTATTTGATACCTTCAAAGAATTGTCAGCCTGCCTTGATATAGAGACAAACGGTCTCATGCCTGGAAGCGGAGGCTATACAACCATGGTCGGGATTTATGACGGGTTTGACTACAAATGTTTTTTAAAGGATACAAATCTTACCTATGAAAATCTGGAAAGGGAATTTTCCAGATATAAATACCTTATAACCTTTTACGGCTCGGCATTTGACGTCCCATTTCTCAAAAGGTCAATGCCTGATCTGAAATTTAACATACCTCACTTTGACATATGCTATGCATCAAGAAGACTGGGTTTCAGGAAAGGACTTAAAAGTCTTGAAACAGAACTTGGAATCGAGAGGCATGAGGCTGTCAGGGGAATGAACGGCTATGATGCTGTAAAACTCTGGGAGTTTGCAAGAAAAGGAAGCAGCGAGGCACTCGATCTGCTCACGATCTACAACAAGGAAGACACGGTCAACCTCTTCAAAATAGCTGACATAACATATCAAAAGCTGAGGGCAAAGACCGGCATAGAGGAATATTTAAATAAACATCACAGAATACCGTGAGAACTCTGTTTCTCACATAATTGCCTCAGCCCATCAGCTTCATAATACATTAGGTCAAACCTTGTTCAGGGATGACAAGTTTCAAACTTTGCTGTCCCGGCTCGACCATAACATTGAGGCTGCCCAAAAAGAGATGCTGGCAACCGGGGTGGTAAATGAATGTGCTGATTGCGCTGTTGATGGCGAAGGTACCTGCTGCAGTATGCGTACGGCCTATAAATATGACAGCATACTGCTGTTGATCAACCTCCTATTGAAAATATCACTGCCCGTCAAGTCTGAGAACAAAGATTTATGTTACTTTTTGAC
>MHEF01000023.1:0-1463 GCA_001805125.1 Nitrospirae bacterium RBG_13_39_12 | reverse complement strand
TAACTCAATAAGCCCTTGATAGTAGAGAATATTTCTTTATTATTAGGGGCTTTCTCTTTTTTTTATGTCAGATGGAGTCAGGTGAAATCAGGCTGAATTTAAAGGACGCGGGCACAAAATAGGCACAATGTTGCACAATAAAAAAGGGGTGGATTAACAATAGAACTTATTATTGAAAAACTACTGCAAAGGTGTTAAAATTTAATACATGGATAGTAAAAAGGTATCAAAAACTACCCCAAAACTCAATGATCGGCAAATAATATACAGTGCGCTTATGGAGCATGGCCCGGCAGGAATAACGAAGAAAAAAGCCGCAGAATTAGCGGGTTATAATCCCAAGTCCGTATATCGTGTTGAAAAGGCACTCAGTAAATACAGCCTGAAGCATCCTAAGAGGTTAAAGAAAGCCTCTAAGGTCGTCGATGCATTCCTGTCCGGGAAACCGGTAGGCGAGTCTGACCCGCCTACTCCCGCAGTCATCCGCGCCACAGCAGAGATGATATACGATAGATTCGAGCCTGTTATCAAGACCGAGCCGGTATCATCTCAGCCGATCTCATTTACCCAGATCAACGTCAATTTTGACTTCCTCAACAGTCCTGAACCGATAGGTATAGTATCAGAACCTACGATAATACATAATCCCACAGATTCAGAGTAATTAAGTTAATACGCAAGTCAAGGAGGAGAAGTAAAAACAATCCTTTTTTCAAAATCATCCCCCCCGTATCCCGGATTTGAAATCAATGTACGTCAGAGGAAACAGTATTTATACTCTCTCTTTTAATCGCCACGGCTTATGAAATAATCATCGATATGCTTATTTTCAGTATTGGCAAATTGAGTTTGAAAGAATGGGGGCTCCTGCCCGCAATATTTAGAGGGGACTACGGACAGGAGCGAGGGATCGCTTTATATACCACTCTTGCAGCAGGTGGTTCCTTTTTAAAGAGAGCTTGGATCATGCCTTAATATTTTTGGGCCTGAAGGATTTTCATTGAAAACTTTATTAAAAAGGAAGATAATCAATCAGGAATTTTTAAAGGGGGGATACTATGAAAAAGATATTGATTCTTGCGGCAGTATTGATTACGTGTAGACTGGCATCAGGGGAAGATGTGAAGGTCTATACCGATAAGGATCTCCAGCGCTACCGTGGCACAGAAACTCCTATGACGAATGAAGAATCGTTGCGCTATCAAGCAGAAAAGCAGGCAGCAGATGATAAATACTGGAAAGAAAAACAACAGCGAGAAAATGAAGATGCTCTACTGAAATATAAAGAAATCGAGCTTAGGCAAGATTGGGAACAGAGAATCAAAAAGGATAGGGCATTGAAACGCATTGGAGAGCTTGAGGAGGAGAAGGCTAAGGATAAAACTGAAAGGGATTTTATAGGCGGATACGTGGGCAAGCGCAATGCTGAAGAACGCAGGAAGCGAGCCGTTCAAAGAGAAGCT
>MHEF01000022.1:71174-71327 GCA_001805125.1 Nitrospirae bacterium RBG_13_39_12 | reverse complement strand
AGGATTAAAAATAGATCTTAAACTTAAAATTATTCATGATTATCTACTAAAATAGGCCCCGAAATTTCGTATTATGCCTCAAAAGGTATATTGCATATAGTTCAATAATAAGTCTTGTTTAATTATATTTGTAAGTTTTACTTTTTAAATTGA
>MHEF01000022.1:48018-71149 GCA_001805125.1 Nitrospirae bacterium RBG_13_39_12 | reverse complement strand
CAGAAAGATAAAACTTTTTTAAATATATATTATTAAAAAGTTGTTATTATCAATATATAAAACATTAAAAATGAAGCAGTTAATAATCTCCGGGTTATCAATAATTTTGTCTATTATTTTTGTTATGGCGTGCAGTATGCCAGAAACAAAAATCTATAGTCTTTACTTGCCAGTTGAGAATTATGTAACAGGTACAAAGACTGATGCGTCAATTGGCATATTCGCAAGTGCTCCCGGCTATCTTGAACAAAGGTATATAGCATACAGGAATTCGCCATATCAACTGGAGATATCAAAATATTCTAAATGGGAATCCTCTCCTGATAAGATGATTAAAGAGGCATTCAAGGATTCTCTCTCATCAAGCGGTTTATTTAAAGATGTAAGAGTAATTAATATCACGCTCAGTGAGTTTTATTTGCTCGAAATAAAACTTAAAAGGTTTGAAAGATTGGATGAAGGAAATGATTCTTTTGGCGATCTTGCATTCGATGTTGAGCTATTTTCGCCTGATGGTTCTCAGCAGTACCATGACAGTATATCAAAAAAGGTCAAACTCGACGACCGTAGCTTTATGAGCCTCGCAAAAGGGTTAAGCAATGCCCTCAATGAAAGCATTAAAGAAGTAACAAATAGTTTAGTTGGCCATATTAAACAATAAACTTAAATGTGTTGAGCTAAATTTAAGTCCTTATCTCAAATATTCTAAAAAATATTTCAAATACATAAAGAAATTATCATCAGAAATCGTAATATTTTATAGGAATAGATTTTACAATTTTATATTGTAATTTTATAATTTATTATTAAAAGGAGAGACATTATGCTAACACTCGAAGAACTAAAAAAAGATAGAGAGCTTATAAATTCGATTGACTGGGAAATGACACCAGAATTGGCTGTGCGAATGTATTTGGAATGGGGAAACATTTGGTCGCGTGGGGATGAAAGAAGACATGTAGTACGCTCTAAAAGTGACTATTCAGTCTATTTTGTAGTAAATTGCTGGGTAAGACCTTATTACATATATCTGATTAGAAGAAATTCTGAAGAAGCAGTTGAGCTTGCGAAATTTGAATTACCAGGAAGATTTGACAATCCAGTATGTGAGCTAAAAGGTGTATATGCACCTGAAGGGGAACTCAAAGACTGGCTGAAAAAAGAATTGAGTCTTGAATTAAAGAAGACTTAAAATCAGTTACCATTTCCAAAATATAATGTCAAATTGCGAAGCAGTCTAAATTTATAAGGCAGTATTATTTATAAATTACCATTATTATTAACCCGAAAAATGCAGTTAGATTTTAAGGCTGGTAGGCACATATTCATAAAATTCTCTTGAATGCAGAATTTGCGCATGCATGGTTATCTATACGATATAAATGAAAACATGTACGTTATCTGAGTCATTAAACCGTTCACAAAGGTACTGTCCGCCCCGGCGGATTCGCTGAGGAGAACTCAAGAGCTTTTGCTACACATATGCCTACCGTGAATCGCATTTTTGGGTTAATACTAAATTGGAAGTGACCTGCCAGGATTAAGCCCTCAGGCTGAGATATAGCACTGTATACAAATGGACGAATGCATCCAAATTTTACAGGATTCAATAAGACATGATTATTCTAAAAAAGAATAATTTGTTAGAATTAATAAGAAAATTAAAAAAAGTAAATAGATAACATCTGAAATGAAAACCTTCATAATAGTTCTTGTAACATTCTTTATGGTTAACATATCCACAGCCATGCAAGAGATTGAATTTATCGGAGATGCAACCAAATATAAGAATGTTGATGAAATTTTAGAAGGGATACCGTTTAAGACGGTCGGGTTGGAAGCTTATGAAGAAATTATTAAAAAAGGAAAAGTGGTTGTATTTTTATACGATAATTTTCGTCCGAATGGGGTTAATGGATGGGTAGCAAAGTTATTCAAGGCAACTGTGAATGATTTTCCCGATATTAGTTTTCTATCTATAAAGTATGATAAAAATATCGAATATAGCAAATATAACAAATTAGGGTTTAAAACAGTTCCACATTATATTTTCTATGTTGAAGGGAAAAATATTTTTAGTGAGGAAGGTGGTCCGGCAAATGAAGAAGAATATCTGGAATTTATTGATGTGATGAAATGGAATCTTAAAGAGTTAAATAATTATGAATAAATAAAAGTAAAATGAAAATATTCTTTATCGTCTAACAAATAAGGAGCAAATATGGCAAAGTATACAGCTACAATTGACGAAGATACACGCCAGAGGATCCTTTCATTACCAAAGGGCGTGCACTTTGCAGCCTACATGCGAAAAGCAATCGCTGTCTTTATTGAGGAACTGGAGAAGGATCCCGACTTACAGCCCGAGAATTTTATTATCACCAGCACAGCCAGGAAAGATGTATCAGACAGAAAAAGAAAATAAAAGTATTGAAAAAAGCAGTATCCTGATTACATGTGCAAAAGGTGTAACGCCTTTTTTAAAAGAGGAACTCCTTCAAATGGGTTTTCCTGTAATATCAGAAACCATAGCAGGCATAGCTACCAAGGGAACTCTAGATGACACCTTACAGCTTAATCTCATGCTGCGCACGGGACATCGTGTCCTCTTTCTCATTAAGGAATTCAATGCGCATGATGCCGATGCACTCTATCACTCTTTATCGGAGATATCATGGGAAGAATATATAGCAGAGGATGAATATATCTGTGTGACATCAAGTGTTGATAATCCAGGAATCAGAGACTCACGCTATGCAAATGTAAAATGCAAGGATGCGATTGTAGACAGGATAAGAGAAAAAATTGGGAAGCGTCCTGATTCAGGTCCAGATCGAGACAAAGTCGTAATTAACCTTTACTGGAAAGACGATCGCTGCTCTCTGTATTTTGATACATCAGGAGAACCGCTATCAAGGCGCGGGTATAGAAAAATACCTATGACAGCACCCGTGCAGGAAACCCTTGCTGCTGCTATCATCATGGCTTCCAGATGGGACGGAAACAGTCATTTCATCAATCCAATGTGCGGTAGTGGGACCCTTGCCATAGAAGCTGCCCTGAAAGGTATGAAAAGGGCTCCCGGGATCTTAAGAGATAATTTTGGGTTCATGCATATAAAAGGATTTGACGAGTCCCTGTGGAACAATCTGCGTGCAAAAGCAAAAAAAGATGCAAAAAAGAAACCTGGTTGCAGGATTATTGCTACAGATATCAGAATAGACTCAATTGAGGCAGCAAAGAAAAATGCTGCTACTGCAGGTGTGGAGCATCTGATTGAATTTTCTGTGTGTGATTATTCAGAAACAACAGTTCCTGAAGGCGGTGGTATAGTAATATTTAACCCTGAATATGGTGAAAGAATGGGAAAGATCAAAGAGCTTGAGAGTGTGTACAAGGGGATAGGCGATTACTTTAAGCAGAAGTGCAGTGGATATACAGGGTATATCTTTACGGGTAACCTTGACCTGGCAAAGAAGGTTGGGTTAAGAGCAAAACGAAGGATTCCATTTTTTAACGGCAGAATTGAATGCAGACTACTTGAGTATGAGCTATACGAAGGAAGCAAGAAGAAAAGAAGTATTTAACCTTACTATAATTTATTTTTCTGGTTTTTCATTAAAAAGCCTCTGAGTTCAGGAGTAGCGCTGCCTTTATACTGGATCATTACTTTGTGTGTTTCTCCAATTGTTCCCGGGAAAATTAGTCTCTTTATTTTTGCAACCTCAAAAATATAATCATCGGAAGTTTGAGCAATTTCTTGGATCATCTGATCGATTCCGAGAGAAACAAGGAAAATTCCCTGCTGGCAAAATCCCAGTGTAGTAAAGCCGAATTCTTCTCCCCATTTTTTTACTGAAGAGAAATTAACATGTGCTGTTATGTCTTGTTCACCAATGTTAACGAAGGGGTCTTCGGATACCTGGTGTTTGTAATAGCAGAGAAGCGTCCCCCTGTTTCTGTCTTCACTGTAATAATCAGAAGCAGGAAAGCCATAGTCTATTGTCAATATGAATCCTTCCGATAAAATATCATTTATAGAAACGAACCATTCTTTTACTTTGAGGTTAATCTCAGTTCTGAATCCCTTTGGAAGTTGTAATGAAAATTCTTTAATATAATCAGTTAATGCAGTTGTTTTAGGATATCCCTTTATCTCAAGTATACTGTTATTATCAGCGGAAACATATATTTCTTTTAAATCATCCTCCATTTCTATAAGATGGACAGGAAATGCATCAAGAAGTTCATTAGAAAGGATGCATCCTTTAATGTTGCCCAGTTCTCTTAAAGAAGAAACCCATTTCACTTTATCTGAATAGTTTTCAAGCAGTTTTTTTTGTCTCTTTTGAATGAAAGGATTAATCTCAACTAATACATAGCTTATGGTCTGTAAAAGATTCCTTTTGTTCAGATAGTCAAGTATGTCCTTGCACATATAACCTTCTCCAGCTCCAAATTCAACCACAACGAAATCATCAACTTCACTCATTGCTTCCCGCATTTCTTCAATTTGTTTACCAAGCATTGTACCGAATATGGAATGAACATGCTGGCTTGTGTAAAAATCACCTGCCCTACCTATCTCTGTATTATCTGAGGCATAGTATCCTAGACCCGGTTCATAAAGTGCCATCTCCATGAAAACCTCAAAAGTGATTGGTCCTTCTTTTTTGATGTTATCTATTATTTTTTGTTTAAGTGCATTCATGATATGAAATTATAGCTGCTGCAAAAACTTATTGACAAGGGATTTATGGTATTACTGGCAAGTGGATAATGATATTTTGTACGCTGAAAGAAAGACTTGAAGTATACACGGTGTTGTTATTGCCTGTGCTTTATTCTTTAGACTCTAACATTATTGTCACAGGACCATCGTTGACAATAGACACCTGCATACGGGCACCAAATTCCCCAGTTTTTACTTTTAGCCCATTTTCTTTTAATTTATCTACAAAAATCAAATATAATTCCTTTGCTTTCGGTGGTTCTTCTGCACTGTCGAAGGATGGCCGGTTTCCTTTTTTGCAATCAGCAGATAAGGTAAACTGGGATACAACCAGGATTTCACCTTCTATATCTTTAACAGAAAGGTTCATCTTTTTTCGGACATCCTCAAATATCCTCAGGTTAGATATCTTTTTTATCAGATAATCAATATTTCTTTCTCCATCGCCTTTTTCAATACCAAGAAAAACAAGAATCCCTTTATCAATTGCTTTGAAGAATTTTCCGTCTATGTGAACTTCTGATCTGCTAACCTTTTGAATAAGTGCTTTCATACATTAACTTCTTACTGCCACATTAATGACTCAAAGTGAGGCGTTGGTACGTTTAATATAATACAACCTCTCCATGGACATCTTTCCATTTCTTCACCATTTTTTATAATAGAAACAAAAAGTATCATCTCATTGTTTTCTTTTGCCATCAAGTCGTTGAATGGTATACCTATCTCGAAGATATCCTGAATCGCCACATTATGAATGTCTTTTGACTTTACCCAGGTGTCATCTTTATTAATTAAGAGTTCTGCTTTTAAAATTGGCTTTATTGAAACAATAATCTTTACCTGTGAAGGTTTTAAGAAATTGATAGAAAGTTTAGTATCAGCGGGTAATTCAACGAAGGGAATCGTTGGGTCTATTCTTATAAAAAAGGTGTTTTTATTAAAGCCATAATAAAGACTTGAAAAGATGCTTTCTGCTTTATGCATACTTCCACCGGATATTTTAATGTCCATGTGAGCAGCCTGGTACCATTCATAATAACCTGTGACAATTCCATCAATATTGGGTTCGATAAAGCCTCTTATTGTTACAGATGGTGGAATGCTCCTATCTTCTCGGTGTACAGAAATAAATAATTGCTCCGGGATATTTTTACCTATTTCTCTATAGATTTTCATAAGGTTCATTCTGAACAGTTCGTCAAAATCGTTTTGATTATCTGTTATATGTTCATCACCGTACCACCAGTTCCAATCGCTTCCTTCTGCAATATATATCGATTTCCACGCTTTTGACATGTCTCTATCAGGGTTTGCTTCCTGGAAGGCTTGAAGGGCATTTCTTGCATCTGTAAGGTAATCCCATGCAGTATTGTCTTCTTCATGCCCAATCCATATTCCATAATTTGCATTAATCCATGAGCCTGAATGGAGCATGTTCAATTGCTCACCTTTGTCATGTTGACTAAGATATTCTGAAACAGTAACTGTTTTTAGTCTATTTTCTTTAGATAACCCTTCATAAAGATATCGAAGAAAGTCGAGGCCATCGTTTTTATAGTATTCCCAGGCATTTTCTCCATCAAGTATTATTGATAAGAGATGAGGTTTATCTTTAGGAATAGAGAAAGATAGTTGTAAGAGTTTATTTATGAAATCCTCTGCTGCTCTTTTTAAATCCCACTGCGAATAGACGAAGCCTATAAGATCGGACAGATTGTGATCTCTGAAAATAATAGAGACATTCTCAAATATGTATGGTTTGTAAAGGATATCTGGTTCAATGATGTTCCTTGATGCGTCCCTGAGCTGTTTGCTTATTGAAATTGAAAGAACATCCTCATCGGTTCCAATCCATTTTATACCTTCAGAAGAAGCAATCCTTAATACTTCTTCGCTTACAGAGCCTTCTGAAGGCCACATCCCTGTAGGACGGTATCCAAAAAGCTTTTCAAAATAGTCTATCCCCATTCTGATCTGTTTTCTTGCGTCTTCAGGTTGGGAAAATCTTTTTTGAGGGAGATTCACGTTGGGCATTGCAATCCTTGCAGAGTTTGTATCACATAGTAATGGAAGAATAGGGTGATAAAAAGGGGACAGAGAGAGCTCTATCTGTCCTTTATTCACCATCTCTCTGTATTTTGGAATAATTTTTTTTAATAGCAAAAGTTGTTTAGAGATAAGTATGTGTTTATCTTCTTCTGTGTAATCTTTGCCCTTTTCTACGAGCATTTTAAGAAAAGGATCTTTTTCCCTGAAAAGAGGGTCTGTCCAACAGAGGTTAAAAAGAACCTGAAGATCAAGAAAGTCCCCAACAGTAAAATTTTTTAATGTCCTAAAAAGTTCGGTCTTTATGAGATGTAGTCCTCTTTTCACAAGAAGTTCATAATATCTCGGGAAGGGTTTAATCATGGTTTCCCAGTTTGCGAGGAAGAAGTTTTCAAGTATGAATAACTTCTCTTCTAAAACAAGTTCAGAAGCCTTTTTAAGAGTATGTAATAGATGATGGTCTTTTGAATTATTTTCTGTGTAGTCTATAATCTGTTCAAGAAGAGATGGTGTAAAATTAAAAGTGCATTTAATATTAGGAAAATCAGCAAGAATTTCTGCCATGTCCAGGTAATCTTTTGTGCCATGAAGTCGTACCCATGGGAGTCTATATATACCTGTTGAAGGATCTCTGTAATAAGGCTGGTGCATATGCCAGAGGATGGAGATATAAAGGGGGTTATCTGTCATATAGGAAGATATACTCGTCAGGCTTTGCTAATCCAAAATCCTCTCTTGCGTGTTTCTCTGCGTAAAAAGGGTCTTCCTTTAACGACTTTATTTGTGCATTGAGTTGTTTGTTCTCTTCTTTAATTTCTTTTATCTGTGTATCTATTTGGGCTTCTGTTTTTTTAAGTTCTCTGTATCTAAAGTAGCCCATATCACCGAAGATTAAACTTATAAAAAGATAAATAAAACTGAGGAGGATGATTGTTATGAAAATTAGTCTTCTCTTTCTGATCTCAGAGACTACCTGTTTTCTTAAAAGATTACCAGGATTACCCATTGATTAAATTATAAAACGATTCTTTGCCTTTGTATATAGCAGAATCTGATAACTCTTCTTCAATTCTTAGGAGTCTGTTGTATTTTGCTATCCGCTCACCTCTTGCAAGAGAGCCTGTTTTAATAAAACCTGTATTATAAGCTACTGACAGGTCTGCAATGGCTGTGTCTTCAGTCTCCCCTGATCTATGTGATATTATAGCAGTATATCCTGCCTTCTTTGAGATGTCTATAGCATCCAGTGTCTCGGTTAGTGTCCCTATTTGATTAAGTTTTATAAGCACAGAGTTAGCAATACGCTCTTCTATCCCTTTTTTTATTATTTTTGTATTAGTAACGAATATATCGTCACCTACAAGCTGTGTTTTCTTGCCAAGTCTGCCAGTCATAATCTTCCATCCATTCCAGTCGTTTTCTGAAAGTCCGTCTTCAATTGATATTAAGCGGAAATCAGATATAAGTTCTTCATAGTATGATATCATATCATCTGATGTGACCTTCTTTCCTTCAAAAACATAAAGACCATTTTCATAAAACTCTGATGCTGCAACATCTAGTGCAATATATATGTCTTTATTGGGCACATAACCAGAAAGTTCTATGGCTTGTAATATAAGAGTGATAGCCTCTTTATTGCTAGGCAGATTAGGAGCAAAACCTCCTTCATCACCAACAGAAGTATTAAAGCCTTTCTTCTTAAGTATTCCTTTTAGTGTATGAAAGACCTCAACGCCGGCCCTAAGTGCGTTGGCGAAATTGTTTAAACCAGCTGGCACTAACATAAATTCCTGTATGGCAAGATTATTGTCAGCATGGGCTCCGCCATTGAGTATATTCATCATAGGGACAGGGAGTTGGTTTGCATTGCAACCTCCGATATATCTGTATAAGGGAATGCCTGTCTCTATAGCAGTCGCTTTGCATAGAGCCATTGAAACACCGAGTATTGCATTTGCGCCAAGCCTGCTTTTGTTCTCTGTGCCATCAAGCTCTATCAAAAAGTTATCTATATGGGCTTGGTTTTCAGAATTGAGACCTATTAGCTTAGGTGCTATCTCTTTATGAACGTTTTTAATTGCATTCTGTACACCTTTACCATTAAAGCGATTCCCTCCATCTCTTAATTCTAGCGCTTCTTTTTTACCTGTAGAAGAACCTGATGCTATAGATGCCCTTCCCATTACTCCGCTATCAAGAAAAACATCTACTTCAATTGTTGGATTTCCTCTCGAATCAATGATTTCCCGTGCAATTATTTCTGTAATTTCTCCCATATGAGACCTCCATGTTTGGCACTGACAATTTATAGGTACTGATTTAAAAGTTCATTAGCCATATTAACATCAATAGGCTTATCAATTAACTCCGCCCTGTTGGAAATATGGCGGAGTGTTGTTTCCAAATAAATTTTAAAGTTTTTAATCTTTTCAAGGATTTTATTAAATTCATTACCTTTAAAAGAGAAAACGTCTTTAAAGAAAGAGGAAAATTCATCGTAATCGTCATATCTGAGAAGCTTAAAAGTAAAGCTTTCGAAATAAAGCATATAATTTTTTAAAGATTCAAATATATGGGAAATATCTTTCTCTGAGGCATGGCTTTTTTCTAGTTTTTCAAGAAATAAATTGAAAATAAAGAGGTCTTCTTTTAATTTCATAGATTGCCAGAGCTTTGTTGTGAAGCTTTCGAAAATATTTTCTCCCAGAACATCAGGCTTGAAGAACTGTGCTATCTGAACAATGCTCTGTTCAGTAAGGTTTTTCAATATCCCTTGGCTGTTCTCTATCCTTCCTCTGAAATGTTGAGGTGCTTTTTTGCGCATTATCTCCTTTAGTTCCTGAAGATATACTCTTTTTGTCTCCATGGAAAACTGATAAGAAATAGAATTCAAAAGAATTTTGAGTTTCTCATCTTTTATTTTACCTGTTACCTTTTTGGTATAGTTATGAAACATGTTTATTTCAGACTTGAGAAGGATGAGTATTAAAAGGGAGGAATTCAAGGAAACAGAATACTGAGAATTAATATCTATGTGGCTTAAGTATCTTAAAAATCTGAAAAGGTAAAGATATAGTACAGAGATGTGCTTTTTAATATCTTTGTTTTTTATTGATTTGACAATATCGGTTATCTCACGGTTTTCAACTTTGTCTAATTCCGGATTTACATCTTTTCTGAAAGGGTTCAAAAAACTGTTTTCACGGATTTCTTTGCTTATAAGTTGACCAATATTTAAATATCCATGATAGGATATTTTCCCGGTCTTAAGAATGTCTGTTACGATTCCTTTTAGGTTTATAAATAAATCATACAAAAGATATAACCCTTTTTCCGGAGTATCTTGTTTGTATAGTTCTTTCTTGAACAAGTCTCTTACATGGTCAGTAAGGAATTTTGATTCAGCAAATTTATGAAACCAGTAAGCATTCTTCTTGCTCCCGGGTATTACAACCTCAAGCAGCCCGAGTATTCTGAAGATAACATCCCTTACAGCCGTTAATTCATCATAAAAGTTCCTGTTTGTAAGATCGTCTTTTGGTATAGGAAGGTTTTCTACATAGAAAACTCTATCGAGTGATCTGAGGAGTACGTCGATTTCGGAAAAGATTTCCTTATGTTTATTTTGGGAGGTTTCAACCCAATTTGTTGTTTCAGTTTTATTCAAGTTCATTTTTTAAATACGTGGATTGCTTCACCATGCACGTCTTCAGCTGCTTCCATCAGGCCCTCTGAAAGAGTTGGATGAGCGTGGATTGTCTCTGAAAGATCTGATATTTTAAGACCGTTTTTAATAGCGAGTGCAGCCTCGTGAATAAGTTCAGTAGCATGAGGACCAATAATGTGAGCACCTAATATCCTGTCAGATGACTCTTCTGAGACTATCTTGATAAACCCTGTAAATTCACCCATTATATGTGCCTTACTGAGCACCCTGAACTGGAAATACCCTGTTTTAATATTTATACCTTTCTCTGATGCCTGATGTTCTCTTAACCCAACAGAGCCTATTTCAGGTGAAGTAAATATTGAAACTGGAACAACGTTATAGTTTATTTTCTCATCATAACCCATTGCATTCTTTGCAGATATAATACCTTCTCTTGAGGCGACATGCGCAAACATAAAACCACCAATAACGTCGCCGACAGCATATATTCCGGTAACGTTAGTCTCCATATTTTCATTTACAATAATTTTACCATTATTATCTTTGTTTATACCTATTGTTTCTAGACCGATGCCGGCACTATTAAATGTCCTTCCTGTTGAAACTAGTGCTTTTTCCGCAACTATTTCTTTGCCGTCTGGGAGTTTAGCGTGTACCCCATCGTTTCCCGCTTCTAATCTGTCAATCTTTACGTTTGTATAAAGATTTATCTTTTTTTTCTTGAATTCTTTTTCGAGTTGCTCTGATATTTCAACGTCTTCTGTTGACAAAGCACGTGGTAGCATTTCTAATATTGTTACTTCAGACCCTAGCTCTTTGTAAATGTTTGCAAATTCACAGCCGATTATACCGGCACCTATAATTAAAAGGCTTTTGGGAATATATTTAAGATTAACAGCATCATCACTAGAAATTATACTATTCCCATCAAACGGGAATGCAGGAAATTGAGATGGTCTTGAACCTGTTGCTATAATTATTTTGTCTGCTTTTATTGTTTCCTTGATGCCATCTTTTAATGTTACTTCGATCTCTCTTGGAGAGATAAGCATACCACGACCTTCTTTGAGTGTTATCCCCCAACTCTTAAAAAGGTTTCTTATTCCTTTAACCTGTATTTCAACTACTTTGTTTTTTCTTTTGATTATCTTTGAAAGGTTCGGGATAACATCTCCCTTAATTTCAATACCGAAGTTCTCTGACAATTTTGCTTTTTTTAATATTTCAACAGATGCAGCTATTGATTTTGTAGGTATGCACCCCCAGTTAAGACAGGTACCACCAACTTCTGAATCTTCAATGATAGCAACCTGTGCACCCATCTGGGCAGCTTTGATAGCAGCAACATAACCCCCGGGGCCTGCCCCGAGTACTGCTAATTTCACTTTGCTTCCTCTTCGATATATTTATCGTATTCAGAAACATCCATTAAGTCATCAAGTTCATATTTATCTTCAATTTCAAGAATAGCTATCCATCCTTTTCCATATGGATCTTCATTTATTATTTCCGGGGATTCAGAAAGGTCTTCATTTACCTCTATAACCCTTCCACTTAAAGGAGTTATTATAGAAGAGGTTGCTTTGACTGACTCTATTTCTCCGATTTCGCTGTTAATTTCATAATCTATGTCTATCTCTGGCAAGTCAATATAGACTATATCACCAAGTGCATTCTGTGCATAATCAGTAAGGCCGATTGTTGCCTTTCTTCCTGATACCTTAACCCACGTGTGTTCTTTATGATATTTGAGATCATCCGGATTCATTGTCTCCTCCTTTTGAATAGTTATAGTCACTGATTTCTTATCATAGGTTTTTCTTCTTTGTCAAGAAAGTAATAAATCAATTTATTAATTTTTTTATGGTAACATTTTCTTTTATACCATACAACAAGAAAGCTTGAAATATTTAAAAATGTTTATTCCCAATTCTTATGTTTGATGTTTATAAAAATTAGAATGTAAAATATAGTGAAAGTTATCCAATTTGTGATATGTGGATTATAACCAAAACATCTATTGATATGGTAATTGGATAATATAAAGATCGAGGTGTCTTTCTCAGTTTTATATATAAATTGTTGTTTTGACATATTTTGAGTTTCTACAAAATTATTTATTGCAATATTTAATAAAATATTTAAAAATATGAAGCTTTAAATTATTCATGTAATAACCGGACAATTCTAATATGTAATGGATTAATGTATTTCCGTTAAAATTATGAATATATAAAAAATAACATGCAGTATGTATATAAATGAATAATGAAAAATGAGATGGGAGTATGATAAATGAGATCGAGATTGAACAATCTGAGTAATATTGATAAAAAAATAAAGGAATTAAATAGAAAACGGGCATCAACAGATGATCTTAACGCACTCGGAGATCTTTACCTTAGAAAAGGAGATAAAAAACTAGCAATAGAGCAATTTTATAAAGCTGCAAAAGAAATATCTTATACACAAAAAAATAAAGCTGTAGCAATTTATAAAAAAATATTGAGTATTTCCCCAAACGAGACAAATGCCCTTGAAGAAATAATCAATGTTTTTTCCAAATCCAGGTTAGTCGGCGAGCAAATAAAATATCTTTTGTTATTATCGAAGCTTTATCAGAATAAAGGTGATCTTAAGAAAGCCAATTCAATATTCAGAAAGATACAGGAATTAGACCCTAAAAACAATGACGCTGAGGTTTTTTTCAGTAGAGGTAAATTGAATGTATCAAGAAGAAATACTCAAAGCAGAGATTAAGAATACATGACATTATTTCCTTTATTCATTAATCCTTTTTAACTGTAACAGCACTTCCTGAAAGATACCAATACAATTTATATAACATATCTGTTAAAAAGACAAGTGCTAGTACAGCCATTATAATGACAAGAAATGCATTAATATTATATGTAAGAGCTTCTGATTGAGTTGTAGAAACAAGTGCCTTGTACCTGAAGATTCCTATCAATTTCCATGAGGCTGTAAGTGTTGTTGAAAACATGAAAATCATTGGGACGAAGGTTGTCCATGAATATTTTAATTTACCGGATTTGATAATTATAGTCGTACCGATTCCGAGTGCAACAGCTGCAAGAAGCTGGTTTGCAACACCGAACATTGGCCAGATGGAAGATATATTTCCTGAATAGATGAGGTAACCCCATGCGCTTACGACAATTGAGCTTGCAATAATGTTGCCTGGGATCCATCCTGTCTTCGATAAAGGTTTATAAATATATCCGCCAAGTTCCTGTATTAAAAACCTTCCAACTCTTGTTCCTGCATCAACTGTGGTAAGTATGAAGAGGGCCTCGAACATAATAGCAAAGTTATACCAGTAAGGCATCAGCGAATTCATACCAGGAAGGCTTGAAAAAATTGAAGCCATTCCAACAGCCAGTGAGACTGCACCACCTGGCCTTCCTATAACATCTGTTCCCACCATTTTAGAAAGCTCTGTAACATTATTTACTGGAAAGCCTAAAGCTGCAATGGCATCGAATGAGAGGGTGGTATTAATTGCAAAATAGTCACCAGGAATTAAAATTGTTGCTGCTACAAGGGCCATGATGGATACGAACCCTTCAACAAGCATTGCTCCATAACCTATAACAGGCATGTCTTTTTCACTCATTATCATTTTTGGGGTTGTTCCTGATGATATGAGGGCATGAAATCCTGATATAGCACCACATGCGATTGTTATGAACATGAATGGGAATAGTTTTCCAGGAATGATTGGTCCACTACCTCCTGTAAATCTTGTTACCGCAGGCATTTGAATGTCAGGCGCCACTATAATAACACCAAATGCAAGTAGAAAAATTGTACCGATCTTCATGTATGTAGACAGATAATCCCTTGGGGCAAGAAGCATCCATACTGGAAGGACGGATGCGATAAACCCATAGATAGCGATTGAAAGCACCAGGCTATTTCTGGAAAGATTAAAAATTGGATCGAGGAATGAACCCGGTATATAATGACCTGTGAAGACAGCAAATAGAAGAAGTGTGACACCTATAACGCTGATTTCCAATATTTTTCCGGGTCTTATACGAGATAAATATATTCCCATGAAGAATGCAATCGGAATTGTCAAGAAAATAGTAAATGTACCCCACGGGCTTTTTGAAAGGGCATTTACTACAGCGAGGCCGAGACCTGCAAGTGCCACAATAATTATAAAAAGAATTGCAAAGGTTGCAGCAATACCACCAACAGGGCCGATTTCATCCTTTGCAATTTGCGCCAAGGAACACCCATTTCTCCTGACTGAGGCAAACAATATAACCATATCATGAACAGCACCTCCAAGTGTTGAGCCTATAAGTATCCATAAGAAACCAGGAAGGTACCCAAATTGTGCTGCAAGCATGGGACCAATTAAAGGTCCAGCTCCTGCTATAGCGGCAAAGTGATGGCCGAATAAGACCCATTTGTTTGTTGGATGATAATCAATCCCGTCATTTAGTTTTATGCAGGGTGTGATTAGCTTTTCATTTGTGACAAGTACCTTAGCGGCAAGGAAAGACGCATAGAATCTATATGCGATAACATAAAAACATGCTGCTGCAACAATAAGCCATAGTGCATTTATTTTTTCGGAGGGATTAATAATGCCTATAACTACTGAAAGAGCTAAAGCAGCGATAATTGATATAGTTATCCAAAGAACTTTCTTGAACATTAAACAGGCTTTTTAAATGCTTTTAAAATAAAAAATCAGAACATCATTGCCAGGATGTAAATTCTGAGTATTACCTAATATTATATATAAACAATTATGTAAATATTAATTCCTTAAGTATATTATAGTTCAGAGGTAACTATCCCAACAGCAAACAGCAGATTTTTATATTACTCAGCAAGCCATTTTTTTAAAGTAAATATTTCTTCTTCGGACAATTGTAACATTGGCGATATTCCTTCACCGTGCAGTTGTGATAAGACTCTCGATATTTCGTTTCTCAAAATTCCATATGAATTGGCAAAACTCTGTAAATTAATTTCCATCTGAGGTATGACATTTTTAAAATCAAGGGCAGCCTCTTCGAAATTTTTCAATCTAATATAGGCTATTGCCCTCGCAAATTTGGCTGCAAATAAATCGTTTTTGATTTCCAAAGCGTTGGAGAAATCTGAAACAGCCTTTTCGAATTCACTTTTGAATATAAATG
Organism: Nitrospirae bacterium RBG_13_39_12; assembly: GCA_001805125.1. GTDB lineage: Bacteria > Nitrospirota > Thermodesulfovibrionia > Thermodesulfovibrionales > SM23-35 > RBG-13-39-12. Next base: position 55,512 of record MHEF01000022.1, on the reverse strand, counting down.
CCATACCGCGGTAGTAATATGCTCTTGCGTTTTTATTGTTAACCTCAATAGCTTTGCTGAAATCATTAATAGCCTCATCAACCTCTTTCAATTTTAGGTATGCAGCGCCACGGCTTAAATATACAATAAAAAGGTCAGCACCGGCTTCGAAAGCTTTTGTAAATGCTTCAATACTTTCTCTTTCTTTACCATTGACGAAAAGAAGTTGTGCTTCTCCGAGTAATTGTTTGTAGTCCATTGTACTCCCCCTGTATTTAATTTTTATTATAATTACCGTAGCTTTAAAAGCAAATATTGTAATATAAAAAAAAGATGTAGCGAAAATATCTTATCAAATTAATTGAAATCTTATAAAAAATGGGAATCTATTTAAGATATTTCTATTTATCTATTTTACATTATTTTATTGTTTTGATGTAAAATCATCTATTGTGAAAAGTTTTGAAGATGTTATTGATTTTCACGGTCATATATGCCCTGGCCTTGCACTTGGTTATAGGGTTTCTGTGTGTGCTTTGAAAGAACTAATCGGCGAAAGAGCATCTGATGAAGAACTGGTTGCAATTGTTGAAAATAATTCTTGTGCAATTGATGCAGTTCAGATAATTACAGGATGTACATTTGGTAAGGGCAATCTTATTTTTAATGATTATGGTAAGCAGGTCTATACCTTTATAAAAAGATCTTCCGGGAATAGCATAAGAATTTCAGTCAATTGGGAATCACCGAAAGAAACTAAAGAAGAGAAATACATGTGGAATAGATATATAAAAGGCGACCATTCTAATGAGGTGTTAGAAGTTGTTCATAGTAAAAAATCAGATAAGGTTAATATTATCTTAAATGCCAATGAAGACGAGCTATTAAAAGTTACAAAAGGAAAAATGGATTTGCCCGAAAAGGCGAAAATATATCCGAGCCTTAGATGTTCAATATGCTGGGAAAAAGTAATGAAACCTAAAACAAAAGTTAAGAATGGGAATATTTTGTGTTATCCATGTTTTGAAAAGGATAATTAATTTGTGTATTTACATAATAGTAGAGAATGTATATTTGATGTAAATTTTACTTAAAATGCTGTAATTAAAGAGGTTCTATTATGGAAGACATAATTATAAAAGCAGAGATCTTAATAGAAGCTCTGCCATATATTAGAAATTTTTATGGTAAGACATTTGTTATAAAATATGGCGGCTCGGCACAGGTAAAAGAAGAATTAAAGGGGTCTTTTGCCAAAGATGTAGTTACACTTAATTTCATCGGTATAAATACTGCAATTGTCCATGGCGGAGGTCCAAAGATATCAGCTGTAATGAAAAAAATGGGTAAAAAGCCTGAATTTATTCATGGACAACGTGTTACTGATCGGGAGACAATGGACATTGTAGAAATGGTTCTCGGTGGTCTTGTTAACAAGGAGATTGTTTCGTTAATTAATAGCATGGGCGGGAAAGCTGTTGGTCTGAGCGGTAAGGACGGTGGACTTATAAAAGCAAAAAAGAAAGTTATTGGGAAATTTTCTGAATCAGGTATAAGTGAGATAATTGATATCGGACTTGTCGGAGAAGTTACACATATTGATTCGCGTATATTAACAAGCCTTAAAAAGGATGGTTTTATTCCAGTAATTTCTCCTGTAGGAGTAGGACCAAAAGGTGAGACTTTAAATATCAATGCTGACTATGTAGCCGCTTCTGTCGCATCTTCACTAAAGGCAGAAAAGCTTATACTGCTTACTGATGTGCCTGGAATTATGAACAAGAAAGACAAAATAATCTCTACCCTTACTAAACAGCAGATAAAAAAAATGATCAAAGATGGAACGGTTTCAGGTGGAATGTTACCAAAGGTTCAAGCATGCATCAATGCTCTTGATGGAGGAGTAACAAAAACGCATATTATTGATGGAAGGGTTCCTCACTGTTTGCTACTTGAGATATTTACAAAAGAAGGAATTGGTACAGAAATACAAGCATAAATGCCTTTCATTTCTTATTCTTCTAATATTTTTATTAAGTCTGATGCTTTATATTTTTTTATTCCCTGATATATCAAAACTTAAGAAGGAAAACCCTAAAAAGACCGCTTTCATGGAATACCGAGAAAATGAGTGGAAACGTCAGGGGAAGAAACACTATACACGACAAAAGTGGGTTCCACTTTCTCAAATATCTCCGTATCTTATAAAGGCAGTGCTAATTGCAGAAGACGACAAATTCTGGAGTCACGAAGGCTTTGATTATGAAGCGATGCAGAAGGCTATTGAAAAAGATATAAAGGCAAAAAAATTCAAAACAGGAGGGAGTACCATTAGCCAGCAGCTTGCAAAAAACCTCTATCTTTCCCCTGCTAAAGACCCTGTAAGAAAAATTAGAGAAGCAATAATAACATGGGGGCTTGAGAGGGTTTTATCCAAGAGGAGAATACTCGAGCTTTATTTAAATGTTGTTGAATGGGGGGATAATGGAATATTTGGAATCGAGGCTGCCTCAAGACACTATTATGCAAAATCTGCTTCAGAGATTAATCCACAAGAGGCTTCTAGACTTGCTGCGGTTTTACCTAACCCGAGGAAATATAATCCTGCTGGTGACAGCAAATATGTATCCAATAGGTCTAATCTAATTTATAGTATTATGGTCAGAAGGGGAATTTTTGTACCTGAATATGAAGATGTGACGGGCATAGATAATGAAAACAATGTTGTTGGGTCAGTACAAGAAACTAAAGAACCGTTGGTAAAAGTACCACAAACTCAGTAAATATTGTGAATTATTATGTACTAATTTAGAAAATTAAAAATTTTGTAGGGATTATTTATGCCAGTAATTTTGTTAGTCAGGGTATTATAAGTTATTTGTTATAATAAAAACCTAGAAATAATAATTAGAACAGATGCGAAAGTAAAATTAATACTATTATTATTTTGACAAAAAGAACAAAAAATGGTAGAAAATTACATGGCAGATACAAGTAAAAGAAAGCTGCAACTTGGTGAAATACTTGTTAAGCATGGATTGATTAGCTCAAACCAGCTGAAAGATGCTCTGAACAGACAGGGTCAGGTGGGTGGGCAGATAGGCTCAATACTGGTAGAGATGGGTCTTATAACGACAGATGACCTACTGAATTTTCTCAGCAAACAACTTGGAGTTCCTTCATTTAATCTCTTAAAAGTAGATGTTGCACCTGAAGTTTTGAAACTGCTGCCACGGGATAGGATTATGGCTATGAAGGTATTACCTATCGGTGTCGATGAAAATACAGTAACCCTTGCCATGGTGAATCCAAATGATATGATATCAATTAGAGATATTGAGTTTTTATTAGGGAAAAATGTGAAACCAGTTGTGGTACCCTCATTGCAGATGGAGGCTGCTATACGGAGTATTTTGTTACATCCTGATAATAGACTAACTGGCGAAAGCATTGAAATGGAAGCATTAAAGACAGAGAGTAAAAAGGCACCTGCCCTGATTTCGTTACTGAGATATCTGGCCAGTTCGAATGCAACGGATATGCTTCTTACCGCAGGTGTACCTCCCAGTATTAAGTTCAGTAATGATATAAAGAGAGCATCTATGGACGCACTCACTCCTTCGGTTTGTGAAGAATATGCAAAGGAAATAATGTCGGAAAATGCATGGAAAGTTTTTTTAAATAAAGGTGACTACGATCTTGCAGTAACATATCCGGAGATTGGTCGATTTAGGGTGAATTTATACAGGCAGAGAAATTCTGTTTCGATCACATTGCGTCATATTACGGATGTCTTGTTTTCATTAGAAAAACTTAGGGTGCCTAACTGGGTAAAGGAATATATTCTGATGCCGCAAGGACTGATTATTGTCTCTGGTCCTGCAGGTCATGGTAAGACAACGACACTCGCTGCTATGGTAGATTTTATCAATATCAACAGAAGATGCAATATTATAACACTTGAGGATCCGATTGAATATCTGCACAAGCACAAGAAAAGTAACGTGAATCAGAGGGACATCGGACTGGATACTGAGTCATTTTACGAAGGCTTGAAACATGTATTTAGGCAGGATCCTGACGTCATAGTTGTTGGAGAAATGAGGGATCCTGATAGCTTTGCTATCGCATTACAGGCAGCGGATACCGGTCATCTTGTAATAACAACTGTTCATGCAAGTACAGCAGCCTCAACAATAGAAAGAATAATTAATATGTTTCCACCCCACCAGCAAAATCTTATCAGAACTCGAATTGCTGATAACCTCTTGTTTGTTCTCTCACAAAGACTTGTTCCCTTGAAGAAAGGTGAAGGAAGAGTTCTTGCCTGCGAAAATATAATAAATAGTTTTGGTGTGAAGAACCTTATCAGGGAAGGCAAAACACATCAGATTAAGTCCCAGATGCTAACCGGTACAGATGAATATACATCTTTAGAGTCTTCACTTTCAAAATTATACTCTGAAGGTTTAATTACATTCGAGGACGGTCTTCAGTATTCGGAAAACAAACAGTTTTACAAAGATACTACAAAGGTTGTATAATTATAAAGAAATTTTATGGATTCAATCTGGATAATCTATATTTCATAGGGTGTAACCCCTCTTAATAAATTCTTATATCTGGTTGCAAAGTATATCTTTAATTAATAGTATATCTCGCATACAAAAGTATTATGAATTGTTGTAACTATATGCTTATTGTTAACCTATGAAGCATATCTTAGGTAGGTAAACGCATTGTCTTTACAGACTGTAAGATTATGTGCTATTGTTAAAAATTATATTAATATTGAAAGGTGGTGTATAAATGGCATTTGATAAGGGACAGAAACAAACAATAATAACAGATTATAGACTTCACAATAGTGATACAGGTTCGCCTGAGGTGCAGATAGCTTTATTAAGCACAAGAATAAACTACCTTACAGAGCATTTTAAAACGCACAAAAATGACCATCACTCAAGGAGAGGTCTTTTGAAACTTGTTAGCCAGAGGAGAAAGTTGTTAGACTATCTGAAGACTTCAAACAAGGAACGCTATGATAAAGTAATCGAGAGATTAGGAATAAGGAAGTGAAAAATAATTAATGAATAATGTTGAAATTGAAATTAGAGATAAGAAACTTACACTTGAAACAGGAAAAATTGCAAGGCAGGCTGACGGTGCCATAGTTGCGCAATATGGAGACACAGTAGTTCTAGCTACAATTGTAGCAGATAAAACCCTGAAAGAAGGGCTGGATTTTTTCCCATTGACGATAGACTATCAGGAGAAAGCATACTCTGCAGGTAAAATCCCTGGCGGGTTTTTTAAACGCGAAGGAAGGCCGACAGAAAAAGAAATACTTACCTCCCGTTTGATTGACAGACCCATAAGACCTCTTTTCCCAAAGGGTTTTTACTATGAGACGCAAGGCATAGTCAGCGTTCTTTCATACGGTGATGAGAATATCGCCGATATACTTGGGATAATAAGCATATCTGCTGCGCTAACAATCTCTGACATTCCTTTTAACTCTCCTGTTGGCGCTGTAAGAATAGGAAGAATAGCCGGATCATTTGTAATAAACCCTGACCTGAGAGAGGTTGAAGAGTGCGACCTTAACCTCATTGTAGCTGGCAATGAAGACGCTGTGATGATGGTAGAGGGTGAGGCACTGGAAATATCAGAGTCTGACCTTCTCGAAGCCTTAGATAAAGCACATCAAGAGATTAAGCGAATATGTGCTGTTCAGAACGAATTACAGACCAAAATTAGTAAAGAAAAAAGACCTGTTATAACTCCTGTTATTGACGAAGAACTGAAAAATACTGTTAGGGAGATTTCTTTAGAAAAAATAAAGACTGCCATTACGATTCCTGACAAACTTATGCGTCAGAAATCGCTTGACGAGATACTAAAAGAGGCAATTGAGAAGCTGAACACAGGGGAAAAGGACATAACAATGGATATAGCTGCTGTATTCAGCGATATAGAGAAAGAACTTGTAAGAGGCATGATCCTCGATAAAAATATTAGGGTGGACGGAAGGTTGCATGATGAAATAAGAAAGATAAGTTCAGAAGTTGGTATTCTTCCAAGAACACACGGATCGGCGCTTTTTATAAGAGGAGAGACACAGTGCCTTGCAATTGTTACACTTGGAACTTCGGATGATGAGCAGAGGATAGATTCACTGGATGGTGAATCGTTTAAGACATTCATGTTGCATTATAATTTTCCACCTTTCAGTGTCGGTGAAGTGAAACCGCTGAGATCTCCAGGTAGACGAGAGATAGGCCACGGCATGCTTGCTGAAAGAGCACTTAAGGCTGTTATACCGACAAAAGATGAATTCCCATATACAATAAGAATAGTCTCGGATATATTGGAGTCTAACGGATCATCATCAATGGCAACTGTCTGTGGCGGGTCTCTTGCACTGATGGATGCGGGTGTTCCGGTTAAGTCTCATGTTGCTGGGATAGCAATGGGACTTATAAAAGAAGATAACAGGATTGTTATTCTTACTGATATCCTGGGACTTGAAGATCATCTCGGTGACATGGATTTTAAGGTAACCGGTACAGAAAAAGGGATTACCGCATTCCAACTTGATACAAAGATAGGCGGTATATCACGCGAGATAATGGGAAAAGCACTAGATCAGGCACGGCAGGGAAGACTTTTTATACTTGCTAAAATGAATGATACGATCAGTTTTTCACGGGCTAACCTGGCACCTTATGCTCCAAGAATTTATACAATGCAGATTAAGCAGGATAAGATTAGAGATGTTATAGGTACAGGTGGAAAAGTAATCAGAGGTATTGTTGAGCAGACAGGTGTAAAGATAAACATTGAAGATAGCGGTATTATCAATATAGCCTCACCCGATGGAGAGTCTGCAAAGAAAGCGATGGATATAATAAACAGTATTACTGCTGAGGCTGAACTGGGGAAAATATATCTTGGCAAAGTAAAGAGAATTGTTGATTTTGGTGCGTTTGTTGAAATACTTCCTGGGACAGAGGGTCTCTTGCACATATCACAGATATCAGATAAAAGAATAGCAAAAGTAACAGACGAGATAAATGAAAGGGACGAAGTTCTCGTAAAAGTTATTGAAATAGATAAGTTAGGGAGGATACGCCTATCCAGGAAAGAGGCATCAAGGGAAGCTGGAAACAAGGGTACGTAGAGGTAATTAACTTATAGGGATGCCATATTTCCTGCCAGATAATTTTACACTTCATATCTGCTAATCATAGACAAATGCTCTTTTTAATTAAATGAGAGTATATTATGTTTAAAAAACATCACTTACCAAATGGGTTACCAGTAGTTATGGAATCACTGAAGAATATGCGGTCTGTTGTTCTTGGTATTTGGGTAAAAGTGGGATCCAGAAACGAGAAAAATGAAAATAACGGGATATCCCATTTTCTAGAACACATGTTTTTTAAAGGTACTAAAAAACGCAGTGCGAGAGATATTGCTATTGAGATTGATTCTCTGGGTGGAGAACTCAAT
>MHEF01000022.1:47280-48010 GCA_001805125.1 Nitrospirae bacterium RBG_13_39_12 | reverse complement strand
CTCGAGAGAAAACACAGCGTTTTATGTGAAAGTACTTGACGATTTTCTTGAGGAAGGAGTTGAGTTGTTATCGGATCTATTTCTCAATCCGACATTCCCAGAAGAGGATATTGAAAAAGAAAAGAAGATAATAAAAGAAGAGATAAAAATGGTTGAGGACACACCTGATGATTATATTCACGATATGTTCAACCAGACTATCTGGGGCAACTCAGGGATAGGTCAGCCAGTTCTTGGCCGCAGGGAAACAGTAAAATCATTCACAAAAGAAGATCTACTATCACACATAAGAAATTATTACGGGACAAAAGACATAATTATATCATGTGCAGGAAATTTTGAGCATGAACATTTGCTTTCTTTGCTTGATAAAAATCTAGGCAAATTAAGGAGAGGCTCTGAGCCGGAAAGAGGTGAACCGCCAGATTTTAAAAGCAAGGTTGCAGTTTTCAGAAAAGATCTTGCTGAAGCACATATATGTATGGGGGTAAAAGGGCTTTCTCACGTGAGCGAAGATCGCTATATCCTTTTTGTACTTAACACTATTCTTGGAGCAGGAGTAAGCTCAAGACTTTTTCAGGAAATAAGAGAAAAGAGAGGTCTTGCCTATTCGATATATTCTTTTACAGCATCATATTTCGATACAGGTGTTTGGGGGATTTATTCTGGTGTCAGCAGAAAGAAAGTCAGGGAAGTCCTGGAATTAATTATAATGGAGATGAAGGGTTTA
>MHEF01000022.1:46417-47263 GCA_001805125.1 Nitrospirae bacterium RBG_13_39_12 | reverse complement strand
GTTGGAGCTTAAACGTGCAAAAAACCAGCTTAAAGGCAATATAATTCTCGGACTTGAATCGACAAGCGGACGCATGAATAATATTGCAAGGCAAGAGATTTATCATGAAAAATATTTTTCTCCTAAAGAGATAATAAACAGGATCGATTCGATATCACTCAATCAAATCAAAAACCTTGCTGAAATACTGGTTAAAAAAGATAATTTTGCACTTACAGTTTACGGACCGGTAAACGAAGTGGATTTGAAGGGGATTTTAGATTAAAAAAGTTTATTGAGTTTGTGGGTTTTTTATGGTATAAATTCAGTAAATACTGGGAATACTATAGACCCTGTGATCCTGATAGGAGGTAATTATGCCAGCATATGAATATACCTGCAAAGATTGCAAAAAAGAGTTTACAGTTTTCCTTTCGATTAGTGAATTTGAAAAAAAGCCGAAGATTGTTTGCATCCACTGTCAGAGCGATAATGTAGAGAGGAAAATTACATCTTTTTTTGCTAAAACAAGCAGAAAATCCTGATAATTATTTGTACTTTAATTGCTTTTACAAAATATTATTTAAAATGTCAGTTTTTATTTTATATTTAACCTTTCAACCCTTTATTTTTATTTTTTATTAGTTATGATGTTTTTTTATTTTTCGGGGAAGGAGATGACTCTGCCTCACGCATTTCATGCTCTTTGTATCTTGCCATTACGATCCTCTCTGCTTCAAGCCAGTTGTCTAGATCACGACCTTCTATCTTCCCACTTTTTTCATAGAGTTCACGTGCAATCTTTGCTATTTCATCATACCATTTCATTTTAACCCTCCAATGAAAAGATACTAACATGTTAAATAC
>MHEF01000022.1:34399-46366 GCA_001805125.1 Nitrospirae bacterium RBG_13_39_12 | reverse complement strand
TTATTTTTTTTATCATCTTTAAATAGATATATTATGAAGAATTTCTTGACAGGTTATTTATACAGAAGTTAAAATTTTATGCCTTTCTGAAACGACTTACCATGTTATAGAGTTTATTGGGAGGATTCAAAATAAACAATGGAAAATGTAATTTTAAAAACAGACTTTCCGGATTTCCCATGTGTAAAACGAGGCAAAGTAAGAGACATCTATGACCTAGGTAATGCTTTGCTGCTTATAGCTACTGACAGGATATCAGCATTTGATGTAGTTCTTCCTGATGGAATCCCAGGAAAAGGCAAGGTGCTTACACAAATATCCATATACTGGTTTAAACAGGTTGAGGATATTATTAAAAACCATATTGTAGCCACAACGGTAAATGACTTCCCTGAAAAAATACATAAGTATGCAGATGTGCTTGAAGGAAGAAGTATGATTGTAAAGAAGGCAAGACCTATCCCTGTTGAATGTGTAGTGAGAGGATATCTCTCAGGTAGTAGCTGGAAGGAATATAAACAAAAAGGGATAGTATGCGGAATAAGTCTGCCTCAAGGGCTTGTCGAGTCAAACAGGCTCAATGAACCTATGTTTACTCCAAGTACGAAAGAAGAAAAAGGACATGACGTCAATATTACATATGATGAGGTGAGAAACATTGTTGGTGACGACCTTGCCGTAAAGCTTAAGGAAAAGAGCCTGAAGATATACTTAAAAGCAAGGGACATTGCTGAAAATAAAGGGATTATAATTGCAGATACTAAATTTGAATTCGGTTTATATAATGGTGAACTTATAGTTATAGATGAACTACTTACGCCTGACTCATCACGCTTCTGGTCAATAAAGGATTATGTACCCGGCAGGGGTCAGGACAGTTATGACAAGCAGATTGTAAGAGACTATTTGCTTACTCTTGATTGGGATCAGACTTATCCCGGGCCTTCACTGCCTGATGAAATCATAAAAAAGGCAGCCATGAGATACAGGGAAATCCTTTCTATCCTTACAGGTCAGGAAAAGTAATTCTTCTGTTTTCTAAAATATTGGTGTTTACTTGAATTATCATTTGGTTTGTTGATTATCAAGGGCATATGGACAAGGTTGTCTTGGAATGATTGAAGGATAAGAATCTACAATAAGACACTATATAAAGATGATATAAAAAATGAATAAATATCTAAATATAAAAGAAAAACACTGTGATTATTATTTAGGCAATCTGTTGGGCTTCGCTGTGATTCAAGTTCTGCGTCAATCTCGAGCATGGTTACTAACATTTGTTGTTAATAAATAATAATAATTTCATATTAGTGTTGAAATTTGAAATAGTTTTTTATAGAAAGATATGAGATACTAAAAATGTATAATGTATATGGAAGGAAAAATAAAAGAGATATTAATCTCCGTTGCGCAACCGTTTTGTTATGAGCTTAAAATTGAGTTATTTAAAGAAAATCTGTCCGTAAAAGATTCTAAAAACCTTGATTATCAAAAAACATTATACCTGACAGAATTTACATTATGTTCTGAATTTATTAATGCTCTTCCTCAAGAGATCGCAAAAGAACTTTTAAGTAGTACTAAATTCACGCATATAGTTAAAGGTGAACGGTTCATCAGACAAGGGGATGAGGCAGAAATATTTTATATTATCCTGAAAGGATCATGTGTGGTGCTTCATGAAAAAAATAATATAATTCATAAGATAGCCGTTCTTGGAGAAGGGGATATAGTTGGAGAAATGGCAGTTTTTATTGGTGAACGTCGCAATGCGCATGTTGAAGCAGAATCCGACTTGGATGTATTGAGCATGAGCAGAGAGAAATTTGAAAAACTTTCAGAAAAATATCCACAAATCAGAATTTTTCTGTCTGAAATAGTTACTAATCGGCTGAGCACTTCAAAATTAACAGCTGAGAGAATAATTGGGTAATACGTAATAATTGAAAGAATCGGGGTTGGTGATTCCAGCATAATCTATAAAGGTATTCATAGCAATCTCAACAGGATGTTCATGACACGCGTTCAAAATTTCCTGATTTGCCGGTAGAATTACATACTTTCTTTATGAAAACAATACGAAGAGAACCATCTGCACGATACAACACTTTTTCTGAGATACTCAGGGAACTCCAACCCCTGGCAGAGAGGTCAGGAATACAGGTTGAACCAAGATATTGTAGCCATAACAAAATGATAGGAATGTTTTTAGTTTATCAGGAAGAACAACAACTTGCTTTAAAACGATACATCGAAGAATTCAACAAAAATGTTAATGAAACAAGAGCTGTTTTGAAAATAACACAGTTTTAAGATACACAATATTTGATTATGGTTAAAATGGATGACAGTTAAAAAGAAGATCTTAATATATAAATTTAGACTAAGAACCTATCTTCTTTCTGATTTCTATAATTTTATTAAGGGCATCATTAGGGCTAAGTTGTTTTAAATCAAGATTTAAGATGTCAGTAATGATGGATTCTGTTGCAGAGGAAAAAAGGTCAAGCTGAAGAGATTTTTTCTTTGTTTTCTTGTCTGCGAACTTGGGCATACCTGTTTCATTCAGTTCCTCTTTCTCGAGGTTGGCAAGCACCTCCTTAGCTCTGTTTATGATATCTTCTGGAAGTCCTGCAAGTCTTGCCACCTGTATTCCATAGCTTTTGTCAGCTGGACCCTTTTCAATTTTTCTCAGAAATATGATTTCATCTCCCCATTCTTTTACCGATACATTATAGTTCCTGACCCCTTCATGAGTAAGGCTTAATTCTGTAAGCTCATTATAATGTGTTGCAAAAAGTGTTCTGGACTTGATGTTATTCAGGATATACTCTGCGACTGCCCATGCAATGCTTATACCATCAAATGTGCTTGTCCCCCTTCCAACCTCATCAAGAAGAATGAAGCTTTTTCCGGTTGCATTGTGTATTATATTGGCAACTTCGATCATCTCTACCATAAAGGTGCTTTGACCCTTCGTAAGAAAATCAGATGCGCCTATCCTTGTGAATATCCTGTCAGCAATCCCTATCTTTGCATCAGATGCAGGTACAAAGCTCCCAATTTGCGACATGATGGTTATAAGTGCAACTTGTCTCATGAATGTGGATTTACCTGCCATATTGGGCCCTGTAATTACAAGGAGACGGTTGTCATCATTATCAATATAAATACTGTTTGGGATAAATTTATCATCAGCCTGTATTCTTTCGAGTACAGGATGCCTTCCATCTGTTATTTCTATTACGTCACTTTCGTCGACAGAAGGTTTCACATAGTTATACCTTTTTGCGACAACAGAAAGAGAAGTCAGAAAGTCAGTAACTGATATTGCAGAAGCCGTTTTAGAAAGGTCGGCAGTTTCTTTCTGTATTTCACTGAGAATTCCCATAAAGAGACTGTATTCAAGATTTTTTAGTCTTTCTTCAGCACCAAGTATCTTCGTCTCATATTCCTTAAGTTCCTCTGTTATAAACCGTTCTCCTCCTACGAGTGTCTGTTTCCTTATATAGTCATTTGGAATCATATGAAGATTTGATTTTGTTACTTCAATATAGTAACCAGATACCCTGTTATATCTGACTTTCAGTGAAGATATGCCTGTTCGCTGTCTTTCCTTGTTTTCTAATTCTGTAATAAAGTCTTTCCCTTTTATAGATATGTTCCTGAGTTCGTCTACGTCTGAATTGTATCCTTTTTTTAGAATACCACCGTCTCTAAGGCTTAAAGGAGGGTTATCAATGATGCATTTATCCAATAATTCCCTGAGTTCATGAAATTCTGATATTTCTACTGCAATAGATCTTAAAAAAATATTTGTGGATAATAAAAGGGATTTTTTGATATTTGTGAGGTGTCCTATAGAGTTTTTAATTGCTGTAAGGTCCCGTGCATTTGCACTTTTAGAATTTATTTTTGATGAAAGTCTTTCAAGATCTTGTATTTCTCTCAGGAAAGTCCTTAGCTCTTCAAGTAGTTCATAGTCCTGTACGAGATATTCTACTGCATCATGCCGTTTTTTGATTTCGTTAACGTCAATAAGAGGCTTAAGTATGGAAGCTCTTAAATACCTTCCTCCCATAGATGTTCGTGTCTCGTCAAGGACCCAGAGGAGGGTATCATGTTGTGAGAAGTCATTGAGGTTATGTGTAAGTTCAAGATTTCGCTGAGTTACTGCATCGAGAAACATATACGATTCCTGTCTGAGAGTAGTTATCTTCTTAATGTTAAATGTTTCTTTTTGTGTTTCCTCGAGATAGCTAACAAGTGCTCCTGCTGCAGATATTGCGGCAGTCATATTTGTGCATCCGTACCCATCAAGAGATGATACCTTTAAATGTTTTAGTAACATTTTATATGACTCTGAATAATCAAAATACCAATCATTGTAAGAAGATATATAAAATCTATTAAGTGTATCATTGTAATGTGTATTATCCTTGATGCTTTCAGGGATTAGAATTTCTCTCGGTTCGAACCTGAACATTTCATCCTCAATATTTTCGGTTGTTTCATAAATAATAAGATTGCCTATGGAAATGTCTATTACTGCTATGCCGTGTTTATCTCCCAAAGGGAATAAACTTATAATATAGGAGTTTTCCTTAGGATTGTCGGGTAAATAAGTTCCGGGCGTAATTACCCTTATAATATCCCTATGGACAATTCCCTTTGCCTCCTTAGGATCCTCCATCTGCTCGCATATTGCTACCTTGTATCCGGCTTTGACCAATTTTGATATGTATGCTTCTGAAGCAAAGTAAGGAATGCCGCACATGGGAATTGGTTCTTCTTTTGACTTATCTCTGGTTGTTAACGCAATCTGTAGGACTCTTGATGCCCTCTCTGCATCCTCTCCAAACATTTCATAAAAATCTCCGAGCCTGAAGAAGACAATTGCATCGTTGTATTTTTCTTTGATGCTGAAGTATTGTTTCATCAAAGGGGTCATTTCTAGCATAACTTTATATTAAATAACATAAGACACCGAAAGTGCAAGACACAAAAAAGAAGCGATGATTTATTTATTTTGAAAAGATTTAACTGTAATATTTATATAATCATATTCAGTAAGGATTTCCGAGATTTTTTAAAAAGTATTCGGATACTTCAGCAGATACGATTTGCTTATTATTTTCCAGACGAGCTTTATACATATTTATTGCGTCTTCAATTTTTTTGCGGGCTTCTACTGCAAGATATCTAATAAGTCAGCCCGCAGTCGGATCTTTCATAAAATCTAATCGTTTTTTCTGTGTTAAGAAATAACAATAATGATATAAATCTTCTTCTGGAATATATTTATATATAAGAATAGCTTCCTTTGCAGTTTTAAGGAAATACAGACGTTCTGATGGACTGAATTCTAAAAGGAATTGCTGCTTCAGATGTGAGGAAAGAACTTTATCGTTCATTTAGTATTTTAACAGATATAAAAGTGTTGCGAATCATTTGTATTTATGCTTGATATCTTCATGTTAAAATAAAAAAGATGATAAAAACATGAAAGGTTAAAATGAACAATAATAAGACTGAAGAAAAAATTAGAGAGATTCTAAGCAGTCTCGAGTGTATATTAGCAGCACATGACAGTTGTGCAGAATTAGTTGAAGTTAAGGATAACAGGGCAGAAATAAACTGTGTTGGTCCATGTGTACATTGTGATAACAAGTGTATTGAAGAAGCTATAAAAGAAAAGTTACCGAATATTGAAGTTATTTTAAGATAGATGAATGAAAAGAAACAATTTTGAGTGGTTTATTATGAAAGGTTGAACATTCTGTAAAATAAAATAGGAAGATAGTGTAATTTTATATGGTGTTTTCAACCCCACGATTACTATTTAGAATATAGAACCATTCTTCACAAAATATCTGTGATAACAATACAGTTTTTAATTTGTGTATACTTGTAATAATGTACAATATATTACACTATATCAAGACGTTATGGATATTTATTAAAGTTATATGTTAACAATAAAAATTTTCTTTAATCTGAAATGCTTGAGATTCTTAGATAGAAGATGAAAAAAATATTTTTAGTTTTATTAGTCTTATCTACTGTTGCCTATGGTCAGGATTATCTTGATGTCACGCCGTCATATAAAGTGAAATTTCCAGAAGATTTATTTTACAAAAATAATTTTAGAATACAGTGGTGGTATTTTACAGGGCATCTGTTTAATGAGAAAGGGAATGAATTCGGTTACGAACTTACATTTTTCGTTGTCGGTATACAGGATAAGAATTACAAATCCAATTTCGGATTAAATCATATATATATATCCCATTTTGCAATTTCAGATGTGGCGAGAAAAAAGTTTATTTTTAGCGATAGGATAGATGGAGGTGCATATGATTTTGCCGGGGCAATGGATAACAAGCTGAAGGTATGGGTTGGAGATAATGTTTTAGAAGGTAATATGGAAAGAATTCATTTAAAAGCTTCGGATGGTGATAATGCTATAGATTTTCAACTGATACCTGTAAAACCTTTTATCCTGAACGGGGAAAACGGGTATTCAAGAAAGTCGGAAGCGTCATCTCTGATAGCTTCCATTTACTTCTCTTATCCATATCTGGAAACAAATGGAAATTTGAAAATCGGCAAAAAAGTCTTTGATGTAAAAGGAAAAAGCTGGTTCGACAGGGAGATTTCATCTGGGGGATTGAGAAATACTCAGACAGGATGGGATTGGTTTTCTATACAGCTTGATGATATGAGAGAAGTTATGATTTATTTGCTAAGAAATAAAAATGGCTCGATTGATAAATATTCATCAGGAACATTCGTTTATCCTGACGGCAGATACAGACATTTTACAAGTGAAGATTTCAAGATTTCAGTATTAAAACATTACAAATCAAAAAAAACTGGTGCAAGATATCCTTCAATATGGGAAGTAAAATTTCCATCTGAAAAACTGATATTAAAGATAACACCTCTTATTGAAGATCAGGAAGTTCTGGCATACAACTCCACAGGCAACTATTACTGGGAAGGAACCTGCAAGGTGGAAGGTACTGAAAAGGGAAGGGCTTATGTCGAGATGACAGGGTATTGATCATATTTTAGAAATATACTAAAAGTTAACGGTTAAAACAAAGAGGGCATATATACCGAAAAAACCCTGAAAAGCGATAGGATTTTATTTATGATTCATATAAATTCCTTTTTAACGAGAAATGCTGTTTTAAAAAAGAATAGCTGGCTTCGCTTAAGAACTTTAAGGTTTCTCTGCCATGCATTTTTCAGCACATCTCGTCCCAATAAATATAAGAAAATGTTTTGAGATACTTATTTCAGGAACGCACATGATAGAACTTGAAAACATTGAAAAGTCTTACGGGAATACAAAGGTCCTGAAAGGGATAAATCTGGAAATAAATAAGGGAGAATTTATCTCAGTCATGGGAAGTTCGGGATCGGGGAAGTCAACTCTTTTGAACCTTGTGGGAGGAATGGACAGACCTGAGAGAGGCAGGATTATTATTGATGGAGAAAATATAACATCTTATACAGATGAAGAACTTACCCTCTACAGAAGAAAAAAAGTAGGTTTTATTTTTCAGTTCTTCAATCTTTTACCGAACATCACGGTTTTTGAGAATATAATGATGCCTTTGTTGCTGAATGGGTCCGAAGATAAAAAAACTGGTCTTGAGTACATAAAACGTGTTGGCCTGGAAGAAAAACAAAATGCCTATCCATATCAACTCTCAGGCGGTGAGCAGCAGCGTGTTGCCATTTCGAGAGCATTGATACACAACCCTGAAATCATTCTTGCAGACGAACCTACAGGAAGTTTGGACAGCGAAACCGAAAAGAAGATAATGGAGCTTATTAAACAATTAGTAGAAGAAACAGAGAAAACAGTAATCCTGGTCACCCATGAACATTATATAGCAGAATATGCAGGGAGAATGTTGAGAATAAAAGACGGGATAATATTCTGATGAATTTATCAAAGCTTATAAAAATATTAGTATTAAGAAATATAAAAGAAGAAAAATTCCTTACTTTTTTATCGATTATAGGCATTGCGCTCGGTGTAGGACTTTTTACAGGGGTTAAAGTGGCATCTGACCGTGCGATATCTTCTTTCGAATCAAACATCAAAGGAACGAGTTCATATGCTAACTATGAGGTTCTTGACATATCCGGTATAGACTTTAATGAACATGTGTACAGGAATGTTCGAGAAATAGAGGAAAACAGCTTTCCGTTATTGAAGGTTTTCGGATACATTCCTGAAATAAAGGAAGCGATAAATATCAACGGTATCTATACTGTTAAAACCATAAGGTTTCTCAATATTTCTACCCTTGCTGATATTGATTTTGAGAATTATTACAGGCAAATTAACGGGATACTTATAACAAAAAAGTTTTCCGATAAACATTCTTTAAAAAGAGGTGATCTATTAAAGCCACTGGTCTATGACAAAGAATTCAACCTGAAGATTGTTGATATTCTGGATACAGATTCTTTGCTTTCAAATACTGTAGTTATGGATATCGGTAATTTTCAGGAGTATTTCAAAAAAACGGGTTACCTTTCAGGAATTGACCTTGATACAAATGAAAAGACTATAGAGCAGTTAAAAAATATCCTCCCCTCTAATCTCAGAGTTGAAAAGAAAGAAGAGATTTTCAAGAATCAAAAAGCATTGATCGCATCCTTTAGATACAACCTTCAGTTTGTTAGTCTCATAGCCATCCTTGTAGGTATATTTTTACTCTACAGTACCGTGTTTGTATCGGTTGTGAAAAGAAGAACAGAGATTGGTATTTTAAGAAGTTTAGGGGCTGACAAAAAAACCATTATTTTGTTATTCACAATTCAAGGCATGGTGTTGGGGCTTATTGGATCAATACTCGGTATTGTTTTCGGACAGTTTGCTGCATATTTCTCTGTAATCGCTGTGGAAAAAACCATATCTACGATGTACAGCACGATATCCATATCTGATTATTTGATAACAAAAAGTGATGTCCTTACAGCCCTTACTTTGGGACTAGTTATATCACTTATTGCTTCTGCTGTACCGTCTTTTGAGTCTTCAAAAATAAGACCGAATGAGAGTTCGCGGGAAGGTTCATTCGAAGGTAAGTACAGAAAGCATCAGAAATATTTTTTTCTCGTAGGAGTTTTAATTATTTTCTCCGGTGTAATACTGTCTTATCTCGATTACACTTATACACCGTTTGATTTCCCCTTTCTAGCTTATTTAGGGATTCTATTAATTATTGCAGGTTTCACATTTGTTTCTCCTTTTTATCTGTCCATAATATTAAAAATCATAAAAAGACCTATGGAAATCATATTCAAAGCAATAGGAAGGATTACAGTAGGGGACATTAAGGGAAATATATACAGGTTTTCTGTTGCTTTGATGACCGTTGCAATAAGCAGCGCATTAATTATTGCATTGTTTACTCTAATATTTTCTTTCAGAGGCTCACTCAAAGGGTGGATAAATAAGTATATAACAGCAGATGTATATATAAAGCCTGCATCATGCAGATCAAATTATTGTTTTTACCCCATGTCAGAAGAAGTAATTAATAAAGTAAAAAGTTATTCTGAAGTATCCGGAGTCGATAAGTTCAGAGCATTACAGCTTGAGCTTTTCGGAAGGAAAGTTGTGGCAGGATTTGCTGATATTAAAGTAAAGAGGGAAATTTCAGGTAAAAGATATTATGAAAGTGAGTACGATGAAGTATTAAAAGAGATGGAGGGAGTTGAAAAGGTTGCGGGGATATCAGATTATCTCAGTTTGAAATACGGGTTTAAAAAGGGCGATCTAATTGAACTCGGGACACCGAGCGGTAGAGAAGCTTTTAGAATAAACGATATATTTTCGAGCTATTCTACTACATCAGGGTTCGTATATCTGGACAGAAAATGGTTAAAAGAATATTGGGGATTGGACGATGCAACGCAGATAAGTGTTTATGTGAAAGATGGAGTTGACGTGGATCTTTTTATTGATAAACTAAAGGAGAGGCTGCTGCCTGAATATTCACTGGAAATAATGAATAATCAGGAATTGCGTTAAAAGATTCTAAACATTTTCAACAAAAGCTTTGCAATTACATATGCAATAGAAGTCATATCAATCATTGTCTCGTTGATAGGAGTAATAAATACACTTTTAGCCCTTGTGTTTGAAAGTAAAAGGGAGATAAGCATAATAAGATATCTTGGTGGTAGCTGGAAACAGATAAAACAGAACCTTGTGCTTTCTGCAGGGATTGTAGGGGTTACAGGAATATTTTTAGGAACTCTCCTTGGTCCCCTTATGAGTATAATATTTATCCATGTCGTTAATAAAATTTCTTTTGGATGGGAAATACACTTCAAAATACCGTTTTTATATTTATCGTTAGTGACGATAGTTCTGTTTCTAACTACGTTAACAGCTGGATTAATCCCGTCAAAAATAGCAAGGAAGATAGACCCGAGAAGATTTATAAGCTTCGAGTAGTTATATAAGTTTATGGTGATTCGTAGTATTTCTTCTTTTTTTTAAGATAATCCTGTTCAACATATCCGCCATAGTCATGTGGATATTTATAGCCTTTCCCGTGTCCTAATTCCTTAGCACCTGGATAATGACTGTCTTTCAGATGGTCCGGTACTTCCATAGTCTCTTCGGAAGAAATATCTTTCAATGCTTCTTCTATGGCCCTATAACAGGCGTTACTTTTAGGTGCTTTTGCAATAAAGATTGTTGCCTGCGCAAGGGGTATTCTCGCCTCCGGCATACCGATGAATTCTACAGCCCTTAATGCAGATGTAGCAACAACCAGTGCCATAGGGTCGGCATTGCCTACATCCTCTGATGCGCAGATTACAATACGCCTGGCAATGAAACGAGGGTCCTCGCCCGCGTAAAGCAATTTTGCCAAATAATAGATTGATGCATCAGGGTCTGAACCACGCATACTCTTTATGAAGGCGGAGATTGTATCGTAGTGCTGGTCACCTTTCTTGTCGTAGACAATAATCTTTTTCTGAATGGATTCCTCTGCTATTCGTAGGGTTATTCTTATAGTATTGTCGTTGTCAGGAAATGTTGTGAGTGCAGCTATTTCTAGGGCTGAAAGCGCTTTTCTTAAATCTCCGTCGGACATTTTAGCAATATGTTTTAAAGAATCATCATCTGCAATTATTTTTAGGTTGCCGAGTCCCCGTTCCCTATCCCGAATGGCGTTATTCAAAACCTTCAAGATATCTTTTTCTGGGAGAGGTTTTAGTTCAAATACCTGGCTCCTTGAAAGAAGGGCTGAGTTTACATAAAAGAAAGGGTTCTCCACTGTTGCAGCAATAAGAATTATATTGCCTTCTTCAACATCAGGAAGAAGGGCATCTTGCTGAAGCTTATTAAACCTGTGAATCTCGTCGAGAAAAACAATGGTATTGATACCCTTGGCCTTTCTGGCTCTAGCCAGACGTATAACCTTTCTGATTTCATCAAGCCCAATGGTTGCTGCATTAAGCCATTCAAAATGTGATTTTGTCTTTTCAGCAATTATCCTTGCAAGTGCGGTTTTTCCCGTACCAGGAGGACCGAATAAGATTAATGATGTAATCCTGTCAGATTCTATCGCACGTCTCAGTAATTTCTCGGCTCCGAGAATATGCGTCTGTCCCACATATTCATCGAGTGTTCGTGGACACATACGATAGGCAAGGGGGGAGCTGAGTTCTTCTTTGTTAAACAGATCCATGTTTTATGTTCGCTTATATGTTTATTAATTTTCAAGTAACTCAAAACATATTGAAGATGTCCTTGAAATGATATACTATTTTCATAAATATTGATAATAAGGCAAGTTATTATAGGATTTTTATTTTTAACAGGAGGATAAAATTATGTTCCACACAGCTAACCCTAAAGACATTATTAATGGCAAAATTACAGATGTATATTTTGAACGGACGTTAAAAATCCTT
>MHEF01000022.1:0-34288 GCA_001805125.1 Nitrospirae bacterium RBG_13_39_12 | reverse complement strand
AAACATCTGCCGGTTAAGGTCAGGGCAATGAAAGAGGGAACGGTGTTTTATCCCTATGAACCTGTAATGGAGATAGAAGGAAGATACCAGGACTTCTGCGTTTATGAGACTGCAATCCTTGGTTTGATATGTCAGGCATCAGGAATTGCAACAAAGGCTTCAAGGTTTAAAAAACTTGCCGGAGAAAAGCTTGTAATCAGTTTCGGTGCGCGAAGGATGCACCCTGTGCTTGCACCAATGATTGAAAGAAATGCATATATCGGAGGATGTGATGGTGTTGCCGTAGTAAAATCCGGGGAGTTAATAGGAGAGGATCCTATGGGTACGATGCCTCATGCTTTGATATTATGTCTTGGATCAACTGTGGATGCCTTAAAGGCATACGATAAGATCATAAGCCCGAAGATAAAAAGAGTTGCTTTGATAGATACATTCCTTGATGAAAAATTTGAATGTATCAATGTAGCAGAAATACTAGGGAAAAAACTTTTTGCAGTAAGATTTGACACCCCTTCATCAAGGCGCGGAAATTTTTATCGTATACTTGAGGAGACAAGGTGGGAACTTGATATAAGGGGTTACAATCATGTCAAATTTTATGTAAGTGGCAGGATTAAGGAAGAGGACGTTCCTGTTTTAAATCCTGTTGTGGATGGTTATGGTATAGGGACATCTATTAGTAATGCTCCTGTTGTGGACTATGCAATGGATATCATGGAAGTTGAAGGTAAGCCTTTTGCCAAAAGAGGTAAATGGTCTGGAAGCAAAAGAGTCATCATATGTCCGAAATGTGGTAAAAGGGCAGTAGTTCCAAACAACAAGGCTAAACATAAATGTTTATGCGGTAAAATCTTTGAAGATATACTAATACCTATTATAGATAAAGGGAAGCAACTTATAAAAACAGAGAGCCCGTCCGGGCTCAGGAAAAAGGTTCTTGAGAATGTAAAAAACATTTCTTTAGAGTGATGGATAATATGCTACTTTTTACATTGACTGCTGCCTGCTGTAGGTTGCTTGCCATATACTGATAAATATGGCGTCCCTTTATATATTAATAGCAATTTTTATCTGGAGTTCTCTTGGTATTATCGTCAGGATGGCCAACACTGATTTAATTAATCTTATATTTTTCCCTGCACTGGTAGCTTTGATTACTCAGAGTTTGATCTTATTGTCGACAGGTGAACATAAAAGGATTCCAAAAACACGGAAAATACTGTATCTTTTTTTACTCGGTCCTATCTTTATTATGAATAGTCTTTTATTTTATTATTCTTTTGCAAATACCAGTATAGCTAACGCAGTACTTACACATTATACAGCACCTATTTTTGTTGCCATGCTTTCTCCTGTTTTGCTAAAGGAATCTATTGACAGGATTGTTATAACTGCAATAATCATATCTACTGCAGGTCTTCTATTGATGCTGAAAGGTTTATCTTTGTCCGAGCAGGATGTTAAAGGAATAATTGCAGGGGTTCTGTCCGGTCTTTCGTATGCTTTGATTATTATAATAGGAAGATCACTGGCACAGAGATTCAATACTCTGGTAATAACGTTTTTTCAGAATCTTGTAGTAGTGCTAATTCTTTTGCCATTTATAAAGGAGATACCACTGGAAACTGCATGGTATTTTATTTTGTTAGGAATTTTACATTCTACAGCAGCACCATTATTATATATCAGAGGATTGAAAGAAATTAAGGCGAGCAAGGCAGCCATACTTGGTTATATCGAACCGGTTGGTGCCATGTTATTTGCACTCATTATTTTTAATGAGGTTCCTCGAAGTATGTCATTAATTGGTGGTATTTTAATCATTTATTCTGGGTACCTTATAATTAAAGGCGGAGAAAAAAAACAGAAACAAGGATATAGGCTATGACCTTATTACGTCCACAGGCTGGATGGTAGTTGCTCTTTTTGATGGATATATACCAGCCGTTATGCCAACACCAACGGATGCGAAGAATGAGATTATAAATCCTGCTGGAGATATGGCTAATGGAAGGTTTGTTATTAAAAAGATAATAATTGATGCAAAAAAAACTTATCACAACTCCTACGGTACCGCCGCTGAACGAGATAATGATGACTCCAATAGAAATTGAAGAATAATGTCACGCTTTTTGGAACCGACTGCCCTCCTGATACCGATTTCTATTCTCCTTTCGTTTACAATAAGTATCACTATAGATAATATCCCTATACCACAAATTAGAAATGCACCTATCGCTTAGAGGTAGGATAGAAAAAGTGGACATATTGGTTTAGTTTGCACCGAAGCATTTTATTGGTGATGTGGTAAGGATAATAAAAAGCATAAGTGCGAGGGAACTGTTCCGCGTGTATCCGCGATTGAAGAAGCGGCTTTGGTCTGGTGAACTTTGGGAAGACGGATACTTCGCTAGGACAGTTGGAGAACGTCTGACTCGTCAAATCATTGATAAATATATCAAGCATCATAGAGATATAGAGCAAGGGCCTGCGCAGCAGCTTTGAGCTGCGCCTAAGATGCCCCGCTCCTTGGGGCGAGGAGTTTCACTTTAAATTCTTTAAATTGGCTTATACTATTCTTTTTGCTATTATTAGGAATTAGAAGGTAATATTTTTATATAAATTATGGATCCTATAACTCACGGACTTGCAGGTACGACAATTTATAACCTTGGTTTCAAGCAGAGGACGTCTTTCTGGGTTTTGCTCCTTTCATCAATTGCACCTGATTTTGACTTTATAACACGACTCTGGGGAGCGGATGTCTTTTTAAGATATCACAGGGGGATATCGCATGGCATACTTGCCTTATTCGTTGTACCAATAATAATAGGAATTATATTTAGTCATAAAAAGAGGTTTTTTTACTATTCTTTTTTGGCGTTCATAGGTTATTCTGTCCACCTTTTTATGGATCTCACGAACCAATATGGTACACGAATCCTTTCACCGCTTGACTGGTATCAATATTCCCTTGACCTTATATTTATCTTTGACCCTTATATAACTTTAGGACTTCTTTTGTCGGTAATTCTTTGTAAGTTTAATAAAAAAAGGGCTATAACCATAGCTCTCGTGACAGTATTTCTCCTGGTTGCTTACACAGGCAGCAGGAATTATCTCCATGACAGGACAAAGGAATTTTTAAAGGAAAGGATGGACGCCAATACATATATGGTATCTCCCCTGCCTAATGACTTTCTGAGATGGTGGTTTATTGCGAAGTCCGGCAATGAGATGAAAACAGGTTTTGCGGATCTCTTTACTCAAAGGATATGTATGCAGGAAACATATTTAATAAATGATAAAGATCCATTTATTAAACTTTCAGAAGATACCAAGGTTATAAAAAATTATATTTATTTTGCTCGGTACCCTTATGCTGAGGTGAAGATGGATGCAAAAAATATTACTGTAGTCTGGCGTGATCTTGCTTATTCTTTTTTACCAGGAGAGCATTTTGTTGCAGAAGTAATATTCGGAAGCGACGGAAAGGTAATAAATTCATACTTTAAGTTTTAATGACTATATTCCTGCTTTCATAATAATGAAAGACTGTACGAACTTATTTATAAGACATGATACTATATTGAACAGTAAATATGTCACGTGATAAAGATTTAGACAGCGAAGAGATAGAACTTATCTCCCATAAGGAAGAATGGAGTCAAAAGTTCACAAATGAAAAAGAACTCTTGTTAAATGTTTTTAATGGATATTTCAATCAGATTGAGCATATAGGAAGCACTTCTGTGCCAGGATTAGATGCAAAACCAATCATTGACATCGCTGTCCTGATAAATGACATAAAAGATGTGCCTGAAATAATTGAGCCCCTTTCAAAATTGGAGTATTTGTACAAAGGTGAATATGATCTTCCGGGAAGACATTTTTTTGTTAAAGGAAACCCAAGGCAATTCCATCTTCACATAGTAGATGGTAACACCGAATATTGGAAACAATGGATAACATTCAGAGAAATCTTGAGAGGCAATAAAAACATTAGAATAAAATATCAGGAATTAAAAAAGAACCTGGCAATGAGATATCTTTCTGATAGAGAGAACTACACAAAAGGCAAGTCAGATTTTATAAATACAGTTCTAAAAGAAAATAACGAAAAGAGCACCTCCGGTCTATAACAAATCATATTTCATCTTTGCGATATGAAGCAGTAATCTTGTAGTGTGAATAATTGAGAAGTTTTTTTACAATTGTGCGACCTACACATCCGGGAGCGTCTAAGATTGCAATATTCATAAAATATTAACAATTATTTATAAAGTATAGCGTTACTCTACTGATAAACCATAGAAGCTACCTTGACAGTAAGATCGCCGAGCATCTTGGTATAGCTCCCCAACTCATTATCATACCATCCGTAAATAGAGGCTTGCGTAATTGGTATTTCAAGACTGGAAGGGAGTTGACCTGAGGTTAAACCTGGTGCTTTTAAAAGTTTTGAGGGGTCAAGATCTACAAAAGCTGTTCTTGTGTGTGTCTCATTACCTTCAATAATTGTAGCTGGACCGAACATTCCAATTATATCCGAAGATACATTCTGTTCATCTGTATACTTGATATAACCCATTTTATCCTTCTTCTCAGCATCACGATAAATGTTATTAATGAGATTTCTATTAATTGTAGGACCTCCTACTTCGTCGCAAAAAGCAAGTACCAGAATAATTAATGATCCTGTAGCGATCGGTATGCGCACTGATTCAGCTATAAATCCTATTTTATTCATTTCAGGGATTACAAGCCCAAGGGTTTTAGCTGCACCGGTAGTAGTCAGAATAATATTATTCATAACACTTCTGTTTTTCCTTAAATCAGTTGCACCAGCGCTTGGAAGTCTGTCAAGTACCTCCTGTGTACCAGTTACAGCATGGATCGTTGCCATTGAGGCACTCAGGATTTTCTTCTGACCGAAGTAATCCAGTAGGGGCTTTATCATATATGCAAGACAGGTAGTAGTACATGATGCGGCTGAAATAATATGATGTTTAGCATGATCGTATTTGTCGTCGTTGATACCTATTACGATAGTTGTTGCATCATCAGGAGTTGATAGACCTTTTGTTTTAATTTTAAAGGGTGCTGAAACAATTACTTTTTGCACACCTGCATCCAGGTGCCCCCTTGCAGAGCCGTTTTTATCATCAGGGGGAGTTGTAGGGTCTTTGAAAACGCCGGTACTTTCAACAACTACCTTTGCCCCATAATTACTCCAAGGGATATTTTTCGGGTTACGTGTTTCCCTTAAGACAGTTACCGGAATGCCGTCTATTAGCATGGTACCCTTGTCTTCATTAAGGTTATTGATTATTCTTTTTTCCTTGTGACCGTAAATATAGCGTTGTAATGTTCCATAAGTAGAATCTTTCTCAATATAAAGGGCGATGTCCTCTATTTTAGTCCCAACTTTTCTTCCGATGTTTATGATTATATCTGAAAAATATTTTCTGGATATATGATGCCAGAGTGTTAGCTTCCCGATTCTACCCAAACCGTTTATGCCAAGGACAGGTTTATTTTCAGATATCATTTTTACTTTCCCTTTTAAAGCCATATTATTTGTAACCCCCTTTATAATTATTCAATGTTAATATCCGGGTGTCATGCTGATATTCTGATTTCCTTCACCTGATGTCTGCCCATATAAACCGAGCCGTTCCTGCCATCAATGCTCAAGTAATCACCCTCTTTTAAAGTACGTCTTTTGAATTTACATTTTTTTTCATGTTCCAATACAATTAAATTATTACACCCTACCACACAGGTTTTTCCGAGCCGGTTTGCAATAATTGCTGCATGAGAAGTTGAACCACCACGTGCGGTAAGAAGTCCATCAGATTCTGAAATATGCCTGATATCATCAGGAACGGTATCTGATCGAATCAAAATAAGTGGTATGTCCGGGTCTTTTTCTCTGAACTCTTTAATTCCGTTTAAATCAAAAACAACTCTTCCACTCAGTGCACCACCGCCTACTCCTATCCCATTGGAAAGATATTTTAAATAAAGCTCTTTAGATGGAACAAATGCCATAAAACTTTCTGTCCTTCTGATAGACATGTCACGTGCCTGGAGGATATAAAGTTTATCCTTATCTTTACCTTCGAAGGTGAATTCGATTTCCTGAGCACCCCATCTTTCTTTATAAATTAAGTCCTTGACTATTTTCAACAACATATTATATATCTCTGGAAAACTTTCTTCCAATGAAATGTCTTGTGTTCTCTCTTCAATATCCTGTTGCTCTTTAGATAAAGGCAATGTCTTTATCAGTCCCGATACTATATCCTCGCCCTGTGCTCTCAAAGCAAAATCACCCCATAGCATCACCCTGTCTCCGGACTCCTTTGGATTGCGTGTAAAAAGAACACCTGTGCCTGAGTTAATATCCAGGTTACCATAAACCATTGCCTGTACAATGACTGCTGTCCCCCAGTTTTCAGAAAGACCAAGTATCTCACGGTAATCATGGGCCTTTTTAGAAAACCAGGATTGAAAAACCTGAGATATTGCTGTCTCAAGTTGGATTCTCGGATCATCAACCACTTCTATCCCTTTACTTTTAATGATTTCACGATAAGCAAGCGCCACCTCTCTCATCTGTTCAGGAGTAAACTGAATTTTTCTTGGAACCTTGTATTTATTTTTAAAAGAATTGATGACATAATCAAATCTGTCCCTTTCAATGCCAAAAGACATTCCCCAACCTTGCAAGAAGCGCCTATAACAGTCCCAAACAAACCAGGGCTTGCCCGTCTGTTTTATTAATCCTGCTACAATGTCTTCGTTAATTCCAACATTAAGAAAAGAAATCATCATGCCGGGCAAGGAGATTGCCCCACCACTCCTTATTGATACAAGCAATGGATTATCAATATGCCCGAAATATTTGCCTGTAACTCTTTCGAGTTCCAAAATCTGTTTGTTAATCTTTTTATTAAGATTATCTCTGACAAAACGGAATTTATTTATTGCCTGTCTGCAACGAAACACCTCTGAAGTGATAATAAAACCCGGGGGAACAGAGATATCCAAAGATGACATTCTTATAAGGTTATATCCTTTATTACCCAGATGAATTCTGTCGTAGGTGGCTTTATTAGGGGTATAAATGCTGGATAAAGCTTTCTTAGGGTCGTAGCTCATCAGCAAGTCCAGATTCTGTATATCCAAATCTTCTGCCTGTTTAAATAGCGTTTTAAGTATTTTAATTATAAAATTGTCCAGCTGCTGTAGACCAAAAGAGCTGGAAACAAAGTCTCTTAGAAACGCTTCTGTTACCATATTAATAAGCTCAAAGTCGCTGTGCCTGTCATGCTGTACAAAGTATTTAGGCAATATTTTATCTGAACCGAGCTGAAGTATAATGTGCCTGAGATTGTTTTTATGTATGCCGCTGTAATAAGTATTAACTATATCCTGAACAGCTTCTGAAAAGCTCCTGAATATGTCGATATACTGTGTAAACGTAAATCTTCTTACCTCTAAAGCTACGGATAAAAGTTCCAGTGTATTCTCAAGCCTGCTGGAGGATATCCCATCTAATTGCATGGCAGTAAAGAATAGTTTTATGAAATTTTTGATCTGAAATAATGAAGCTCTTGTGATAAATTTGAGATTAATTGAATTTATTAATTCTTCAAAAAGAATGTTGGCATAATTCTCCAGACGAAACGTTAAAGAAAGCGCATCAAATTTTCTTTCATGATAACTTCCGTACATTGAAGGTATACCTGCGGCAATATGCCTCTTGCGGAATATATTCTCAACAGCTTCATACCTTTCAGGAGAAAGGATGATATCCTTTAATAATTGCAGATAGCCTAAGATACCTTCAAGCCGCTCATAGACATTTCCTTTTTCTAAAATATTAATCAGCAACTCTGTATTTGGAAGCCCTAAACCCTGAGAAATTTTTAGTTGGTCTTTAATATCCCTAGGGTTCAGTTTGTATTTCTTGTCAAGCAGCTTATAAAATTTAATAGTCAGCAATGCCCGTCTTTTCTCTTTTTCAGATACATTGGGAATTTCATCAGTAATAGCTTTGAAATCTTCTTCTTTTAAATTTAAAAGGTCAGTAATATTACTGATTCCTTTGCTGTTGAAAATAGAGCTAAAAATAATATTGAGTTCGTCTATGTATATACCTGATGAATCGACATGAGGATAAATATCTTCAGGTAAAAATTCTTTTAAAGAGGCTTTGTCTCTTGTAAGCCAGAACTTTATAATCTCCTCTATGAGACTAACAACACGAGCACTGCTCTCAACATGGCTTTGTTTTCGTAAAAAATGTACAAGTAAATCAGACCTTCCATTAATCTCATCCAGTTCAGTTGATACCTCACGTAATGCGCCTTCAGCACCTATTTCACTAAAATAGGCAGGAAACAATTTGGCCAATTGTTTAATTAAGTAATAGACTGGTTTGATGTCACTGTTAAGAAGTTTGGTAATGTCTTTCTGGAAAAGATCGGTATCACTTATATGTATTCCGCCTAAGGTGATATTAATGATTAAAGCAGAAATAAGTGACTTAGACCATTTTGGATTATTTTCGATCAATTCCAGCCATACACGTATATTTTCTAAATGGGCATGGTTAGATTTAACCTGCCACTCATCGGTTGCTCCCTTTATATTCGGGTACTGGAATCCTAATGGGATGATTTTCTGTATGTACCATTCTACAAGATTACTATCATTCAGGTTGAATATCTCATTGCCTATCCCCTGTATGCAGTAAAGAGCTGCTTCAGGATATATATTGTTACTATTTTTCAAAATAGCAAATGTTTCAGAAAGTATATCCTTTATTTTATATGGTGGTACATTTTTGATAGCATTTGATATGGTACGATTAATTTCCCTGAATGTACTTTCATGTATACTGGAAAGTCCATTGGTTTCAAGTATTTTCAGAAGATATGACACCTTCAAGTTGAAGTCTTTATATATATCACCTGTTTGAGGTAATGTAGAGGTAATATCTTCATAGAATTTAACCAACTGTAGAAACCCTGGTAGTCTTAAAAGTTCTTCGAGGAATAGAGATTGATCTTTAAGTTTCTTGATACTCTTAAGGTGAAGAATTAAACTATTAAAATTATCATGTGATACAGAATAAAATGATTCTTCTATTTCGTTGTTGAACTTTTCACCTAAAGAAGTATCTATAGTTTTTTTAAACCATTTTACAGGGTCTTCAACATTAAGCCAGTATTTATAAGTTATAAGAAGAGACCTGTACAAAAGATTATTTAGTTCTTCAAAGTCAAAACCGGCAGGCATCTTTGTAAGTATGATCTGTCCTAGCTTTTTTAACTGATGAGGGTTGGTTATCAGTAGGAAAAACTGTTTTTCAGGCAGGTTATTTAAATTGGTGAAGCATTCATTTAGTACAGATTTATATTTTTTGATATTTTCACAATCAAGCAGTATTTTTTCCAGATAAAACAAAAGACAGTCTATAGCTGCTTGTTGTACAGGAATGTCAGATAAGGTAATAGCTTCCAGTAAAACATCAATAATAGTACTGACTGCTTCAATGCCTTTTTCGTAGTGATCATGTAAATAGAAATTTTTCATGGCATAAGTTCGCATTTCTTTTACAACAGTACCCCATTTTTTAGGATGATTATTAAGTTCATTTAATAGTGGTTCGGTTGAACTAAGGATTCCGGGGTAGTCTTTAACTACTTCCCGTAAGATTTCATATTTTGATGAAGTTGCTGTTTGTATATCTGAAGCCATTTTCAATCCTTGTATATTATATAATAGACAATGAGCTTTTTACATTATCGGTGCTTATTCAGCACAATAATAGCTTTAGTGATAGATACAGGTGATTATAAATGAAGGTATGTGAGATTTTTAGAAGTATACAGGGTGAGTCAACTTATGCAGGAATCCCGTGCACATTCATAAGATTAACAGGCTGCAATCTAAGATGCTCCTATTGCGATACAAGATATGCGTATTATGAAGGAAATGAAATTTCTGAAGAAGATATTATAAAACAGGTAAAGTCAGCCGGTATAAACCTTGTAGAAATTACAGGCGGAGAGCCTATTCTTCAGAAAGAAGTGTATCATCTAATTGAAAGAATGCTTAATGATAACTATAAAGTACTTATAGAAACTAATGGATCGCTTAGTATAAAAGAGATTGATAGGAGAGCGGTTATTATATTGGATATAAAGACCCCGGGTAGTGGTATGAGCGGAAAGATGGATATGTCAAATCTAAATGTTATAAAAAATATTGATGAGGTGAAGTTTGTAATCACGAACAAGATCGATTATGAATGGTCTAAGGATATAATGAATAAATACAACTTATTCGACAGATGCAACATCCTTGTTTCTCCTGCCTATGGAATTCTTAAACCCGAAGACCTTGCTGGATGGATGATCGAAGACGGGCTTAAAGTACGTTTGAACCTTCAGATTCATAATTATATTTTCGGTTCGGGTAGAAGAGGAATATAAAGTATTTTAGAAAACCTTCTTGTCAAGATAAAGATATCACCGTGGCAATAAAAATCAGGGTTAATCTATAAAATATAATAAGCCCTAATAGTGTGTATATACATATGAGAAAGATAGTTTTGTTACATTACGAACAGAATTTGTGGAATCTGGAAAAATTTTAAAGGTAAAGGCATTCATGAGGCACAACAGGCAGGAAGGTTATTGAAAAACTTACTATTAGAGCATGTTGAATTATCCTGGAAGAAATGGATTTGGTGTGGATTCCAGAAGGCAAAATTGAAAGCATGTTATCCAGATTGGTACTTTTTCAAAAACTGCTGGAATTCAACTCTAAAATAGAAAAAATCATGAAGTTGTAATATAATACGATTTATTTCTAATAAAGGAGAAAAAGATGGTTAAGATTTACTATGACAAAGATGCAGATAAAAAGATTCTTAAGGGTAAAAAAGTTGCTGTAATAGGATATGGGAGCCAGGGTCATGCCCATACAAACAACTTGAAAGAAAGTAATATAGATGTAATTGTAGGAGTAAAGAAAGGAGGAGCAGGGTGGAATAAAGCTCAGAAAGCAGGCCTTAAAGTCTTTATACCTTCAGAGGCTGCAAAGAAGGCTGATGTAATAATGATGCTTGTCCCTGATGAATATATGGCTGATATATACAGAACAGAAATAGCTCCTAATATTAAAAAGGGGACTTATCTGGGCTTTGCCCATGGCTTTAATATCCATTTCGGACAGATAGTACCTCCTTCGTTCGTTAACGTCTTTATGGTAGCTCCGAAAGGGCCCGGGCATCTTGTCAGGTCTGAATATCTGAAGGGAAGCGGGGTGCCGTGTCTAATAGCCGTGCAACAGGATCCTTCACAGAATACAAAAAAAGTTGCACTTGCATATGCATCTGCGATAGGAGGAGGAAGGGCAGGAGTTATTCAGACGACATTCAGGGAAGAGACAGAGACTGATTTATTTGGGGAGCAGGTTGTGCTTTGTGGTGGGCTGACATCTCTTATAATTGCTGGATACGAAACTCTTGTCGAAGCTGGTTATTCACCTGAGATGGCATACTTTGAGTGCCTGCACGAAGTAAAATTAATTGTTGATTTAATATACGAAGGAGGAATCTCCAACATGAGATATTCGATCAGCAATACAGCCCAATATGGAGATTTAACCAGAGGACCTAGGATTATTACGAAAAAAACCAAGGAAGAGATGAAAAAAATACTGGATGAAATTCAATCAGGAAAATTTGCAAAAGAATGGATTCTTGAATGCAAGGCAAATAAGCCGGTGTTCAATGCACTTACGAAAATGGGTGAAAAGCATCCGGTAGAAGAGGTTGGTGCAAAGTTACGTGCTATGATGCCGTGGCTCAAGAAAGGAAAACTTGTGGATAAATCAAAGGCGTGATAAAGTTTTATACTGACGGCTATCCATTTATTTTTATATCTCTTCTGATTACAATTATAACCTCAGCAATTTTGATCTGGGCTTATAAAGCTGGAAATTACAATATTACATTTTATTCATTATTGTTTGCCTCGTGTTTTTTCTTTGTTCTGACAATTTTTATGGCTTTCTTTTTCAGGGATCCTGACAGAAAGATACCCGATGGAGAAAGCATTTTTGTTTCTCCTGCAGATGGTAAAGTGATACGCATAAGGGAAATTTACGAGAAAGATTATCTGAAGTCTGACTCAAAGAAAATTAGCATATTCATGTCTCCTCTTGATGTACATGTGAACCGTGCACCCTGTGATGGTAAAGTAAGCGTTGTGAAACACTCACCCGGGAAATATATGGCAGCCTTTAAAAATGAATCGTCGATAAAAAACGAGAACATCGTTATGATTATTGAAGGAAAAGAAGGCAGGATACTTGTAAGGCAGGTTGCAGGATTTCTTGCAAGAAGGGCTGTATGCAAGGTAAAAGTTGGAGACCTGTTAAAGCGCGGAGAGAGGTATGGCATTATAAAATTCGGCTCAAGAGTCGATGTCTATCTGCCTAAAGACACAAACGTCAGTGTTAAACTGGGTGAGATGGTAAAAGCAGGAGAAACAGTAATAGGGGGAAGACAGTAATGAGTGAAGAAATAAAAGGGGCTATTCTGCAAAGGGACAAAGAAACATATGCAATTGTGCCAAGGATTCCAATGGGTGTTTTAACCCCTGAGATTCTTGAGAAACTGGCAGAAGTTGCACGCAAGTACAAGGTTCGGATAATAAAGATAACATCAGGCCAGCGTATTGCTCTTGTCGGAATAAAACCTGAAGATATTGAAAATGCGTGGAAAGACCTCGGGATGGATATCGGTCCTGCAGTGGGTTTATGTGTACATTATGTTCAGGCATGTCCGGGGACAGAAACCTGTAAGTTTGGACAGGGAGATTCATTGGGACTTGCTGCAAAGATTGAAAAAATGTATGTGGGTAAAGAAGGTCTTATTCCGGCTAAAACAAAATTCGGTATTTCTGGCTGCAAACTATGTTGTGGAGAAAGTTATTTAAGAGATATCGGAGCATTAGCTGCACCTGAAGGCTGGACTGTTGTGATAGGAGGCAATTCTGGTGGGAGACCGCGCGTTGGAGATGTAATTGCAGAAAAACGCACCGATAACGAAGCTTTCGAACTTATAAAGAAATGCGTTGACTATTATTCAAAAAATGCTAAAGCTAGGGAAAGACTGCCACGATTTATACAACGTATCGGAGTAGAAGAATTTAAGAAGAACGTGATTTAAGTGTATTTTATTTATTGATTATATTTAGAATAAAAAATGAAATTGATTATCATCCGATAAAGCTCATATGACTGTCTTTTTTTGCTGTTTTGAAATTTTCAGGGTTAAGTATTTCTTGCATCGAAATTATCCATTTTATCAGCAAGACTTTTCCAGTTGCAGTACTGAATTAGCTTAACGATATTGTGTATATATCCGCTTTCAATTATCTTCAGCCTTTCGGCTTCATTTTCTACTCCGTAAAAAGGAAGCATTATGAAAAAGGCTTTATCTACATATTTCTTTATAGGAGAAAGTACATCTTCACGTCTTGTATAATATGGGTCTTCGCCCTCATAACACGGCGTGCTGAATACGATGAACTGCCTGCAGGATATCGGTCGCATTGGATGCACTGAGCATGATCCTTCAAGCAGAAACGGGCAGGGACTGTTTTCTTTGTATTTCTTAAGCTGATTCTTGACTACTTCGCGCATTGTACCTCTTATTTTTTCTGTAACATACCATGAGAGACCAACAAGTTCCATAGGATAAACAGGTATAGTCTTATGGGTTATGCAACAGTTTGAGCAGCCTTTACTGCATGCAAGCTTTTTGCCTTTTTTTAATTCTGACTTTACAGCCTTGTCAATGCCCTTGTCTATTAAGTAATATGCATCCAGAAGCATTGGGAGCCATGGATGAACTGAATAATCATTAGGAAAGTGTATCCTCTTTGGACTAAAGTAACCTGATTTAATTTTTATTTTAGATGACATATTTATACCTTTGAAGATTTATTCTCTACTTAAGTTTTTCTAAAAACTGTAAAAGAAGCTTATTAAATTCCTCTGTATTTTCAAGGTTGCTTATATGAGAAGCATCAGGTATGATGCGCAGTTGTGAGTCTGAAATTTTATCATGCATGGCCTTTGCAATATCAGGAGGCGTAAGGGTATCATTTTCTCCTGATATAATTAGTACCTGCACTTTGATTTTTGAAAGGGTAGGGGTTGTGTCAGTCCGTGCCGCTTGCGCCAGCAAAGTACCGCAGACACTCAGTGGTTTATTAGATAAAATAATATTTTGAATAAACCGTACAATTTCAGGGCGCTTTACAAAACTGTCCCTAGAAAATATAGACCTCAAAAATTCATCAGAAAAAGGTTTTAACCCTTTGGTTTTTATGGATTGGATTGAATTCTCACGCAAATATATTGTTTCGTTAGAATCCGGATCACTCCTAGTGTTGCATAGTATCATGGCATAAACACGTTCAGGATAAATTTCTATAGTGCGGAGCGATACAGCGCCACCCATAGAGAGTCCGCAAAGAACAGCATGGTCAATATTTAAATAATTAAGCAATTCAATAAGGTCATCAGCAAACTGTCTATGCGTATACTGGTAATCTCCCTGCTCACTCTTGCCATGTCCGCGTAAGTCATATGCGATGACACGGTACTTATTCTTGAAAAACTCGATCTGTGGCTGCCACATCTTGTGGTCAAGGGTCATCCCGTGTACAAAAACTATAGGAAGAGCATCAGGGTTACCGGTATCAATATAAAAAGTGTTTATGCCATTAATCAATACATTCATAATAACTTTGTAGGATTTAAATTATCAGCTGAACATTACTATATTAGTGTTTTGTTTTATGAGACGTTGATTATTTTAGCACAATGTATCTAGATATGTTTAAATGAATAACTCATTGTATTTGATTCATTGAAACAAAGGGATTGAATATTAGATGGGTATAAAAGATCCTGTTTTAAGCAAATATCTTAAATTTTTATTATAATTACATAATGAGAAAAGGTATATACATACTTCCTAACACATTAACGTTATGCAGTATGTTTTTAGGATTTTATTCGATCCTCGCAACGATTAAGGGTAATTACATTCATGCTGCATGGGCTGTAATGATAGCCATTATATTTGACGGTCTTGATGGCTGGGTTGCACGTCTTACACACAGCACAACAAGGTTTGGGATAGAACTAGACTCGCTTTCCGACCTTGTTGCCTTTGGTGTTGCACCGGCTGTCTTGATTTACAAATGGTCATTAATGCCTTTTGGCCGTGTTGGATGGGCGGCTGCATTTCTGTTTGTAGCATGCGGTGCATTGAGGTTAGCCAGATATAACGTTCAGATGGGTTCTAAAGAGTCAAAGTCATATACAGGAATGCCTATCCCTGCAGCTGCAGCTATTGTTGCAACTTTAGTAATTTTTTACAATGAAATGTGGGATACAGTCCCTTATAAAAACCATTTAATTGTTGTTTTGACTTTTTTTCTTGCAGTAATTATGGTCAGTCCGCTGAGATTTCACGGTGCAAAGGAACTGGATTTCAGTAAAAGAAAGCCGTTCTGGTTCCTGGTTGCAATAGTTTTGGTCATTGCAGTTGTAATTATACACCCGGAAATTGCACTTTTTGTTTTTGCAATGATTTACCTGATTGGCGGTATAATTGAAAATATAGGTATATATTACCGAAGAAATAGGAAAACGAATAAGGCAGGTACGATGCAATGAGGAAAATAAAGATTTTTGATACTACACTTCGGGATGGTGAACAATCACCAGGGGCATCCATGAATATCGGTGAAAAACTGATGCTTGCTAAACAACTTGCACGTCTTGGAGTTGATATTATTGAGGCTGGATTTGCAATCAGTTCAATCGGTGATTTTGAGGCAATAAAGACCATAGGAAATGAAGTTGAGGGCCCAATTATATGCAGTCTTGCAAGGGCAAAGGAAGAAGATATAAAAAGAGCATGGGAAGCTGTAAAAAACGCTCCCAAGAAAAGAATTCATACTTTTCATTCTACTTCTGACATCCATCTGAAATATCAATTCCGTGTAAGCAGGGAAGAAGCTTTGAAAAGATCTATTGAGATGGTAAAATTAGCACGAAGTTTCGTTAAAGATGTTGAATTCTCACCAATGGATGCAACAAGGACTGATATCAATTACCTTTGTGAGGTTGTTGAGGCTGTTATTGATGCCGGCGCTTCAACAGTAAATATACCGGATACTGTTGGATATAGTATCGCTGCAGAATTTGGAGCAATGATAAAAACAATTCGTGATAAGGTTAAAAATATTGATAAAGCCGTGATTTCTGTACACTGTCATAATGATCTCGGTCTTGCTTCATCTAATTCTTTAGCAGCAGTGCTCAACGGTGCAGGACAGATTGAATGCACCATTAATGGTATAGGAGAGCGTGCTGGTAACTGTTCTATGGAAGAGGTTGTCATGGCTTTGAGGACAAGGCGTGATATATTTAATGCTGATACGAATATAAATACAGAAGAGATAATGAAAAGCAGCAAGCTTGTTACAAAGATAACAGGGATTTCCGTGCAGCCAAATAAAGCGATTGTTGGAGCTAACGCATTTGCACATGAATCAGGCATACATCAAGACGGACTTCTTAAAGAGAAGACCACTTATGAGATTATCAGGCCTGAAAGCGTAGGCCTTCATTCTACAAAACTTGTTCTTGGAAAACATTCAGGAAGACACGCCTTTAAAACACGGCTGAAGGAGCTCGGTTATGATCTTACATCTGATGAACTGAATAATGCCTTTGAACAGTTCAAAAGGCTTGCTGATCAGAAGAAAGACATATTTGATGAAGATATTTCAGCGCTGATTACTGAGGAAGTCACAAAGGTTCCTGAGATTTATAGTCTTGTTGATTTGTCTATAACAAGTGGACTTAAACAGAAACCTAATGCAACAGTAAAGCTCAAGGTTGGTGAAGAAGTAATTGACAGGATGGAATACGGTGATGGACCTGTGGATGCAACATATAAGGCTATAGCTGCTATAACAAAAGCAAAAAGCAGTTTATTGAAATTTGAAGTCAAGGCTATCACAGGCGGGACAGATGCACTCGGCGAAGTTATGGTCTCTCTGGAGGAGGGTGGCAGGAGCGTCAGAGGGCATGGAGCGGATACTGATATTATTGTTGCCTCTGCAAAGGCATATATAAATGCGCTGAACAAGCTGGCAGTAAGCAGTAAGCAGAGAGACTCTCTTAGTTAGATAATATTTTTTCTGCCTAATATGTCATGCTAAACCCTAATCTTGTCATTCTGAACTTGGTTCAGAATCTCTTCAGGGCAGGATTGTTTTCTGCCTAAGCGGATTCGCCCAAGGTGAACAGCATCTAATAATTCAATATATTATGAGACCCTGAAATGAATTCAGGGTGACAAAAGGAGATTTTCAACATCATTTAAAGACTGACTCTGTAAGCAAAGTTATGTTTTATAAAATGTATAATTCAGCTTTGACCCCAATCCTTTGCTTCCTATTACAAATATCAATAAACAAGTTAGACTCTTTTATCCTCTCTCTCAAGAAGTAAGAAGTAGATTGCAAGTCTTTCTTTGTTAGATGATGCTTTTCTTCCAATAATAAGAAGATAGTTTCGTTACAGGTAACTTTAAAATACAAAACAAACAGGATGTTGAAAGTTATCTGGCAGTTTTCTTCAAATGACGTATTTGATGTTTTGCTATAAGCTCCCTAACGGTAGATACTAATTGAACTGGGATTTCTATAATGGCTTGAGACTTATCTTCATATGCTGCTTCATCCCCGGCCAAGGCTTCTTCTTCGGTCTGTTTCTCATAATGGGCGAGAACCTTCTTCACCCTTTTTTCATCCCATCCTTTTGGAAATCTACTTTTTTTCATTTCTTCTTTCGTCTCCTGCGTTTATATGCTGTTAATGGTTTGCCGGACAATTCAAATGCAGTTATGACAAAAACACTCTCCGGTTCAGGGTCTGGAACATAAATTACTCTTAAATAACGTCCCGCACTTGTCTGTCCCAGAGCTATTCGTGAACCTTCTTTGCCAAGACGGTCTTCCCCCGGCTTTAATAATACATCTTCCACCTCGTGCTCAAATACATTGTGATTATAGATATGAGGAAGACCTGTTTCCGGGTTGATATAATAACGAATATTCATAACTACATGATAAACTAATAATTGCCTTCATGACAATGGCAGTACATGTAAGATGAAGATTTGGGCATGCTTTTAAATAGAACTGTCCTTTTTCCCCTCTTTTGTTTCGACCTCACCGAGAGGATACCGCTTTAAAAAAGCGTTTAACCGTAAGGAATATTCCCTTAATAAAGTTTCAATCTGTTCTTTTTTCGCCCCAGCTTTTTGCTTAAATATTTCTTGCCAGAATATTAAGTAAATCCTAAAAAATGTTCCTATTAATTGTGCAAGCCATTTATTGTAATCATCAAGCTTAGGTTCATAGTCAAAATATGTCGCTTCCAATTTTGATTCGCTAATTCTGTATCTATGCAGAAGGCCTATTGCGTCTGAATGGGAATAAATACTGCAAAACTCGTGAGTTTCAGGTAGCCCTTTGGCTAAGGGGAAATTATCAATATCATCTTTAATAGTTCTTTTGATATTGAAGAATATTTTGTTCCATTCTGGATTTTTATCGTCATTCAATTTACTCAGGTAAATGTCTGTCTTGTCCGGATGTTTCATTAAGTAGTAAGCCGTAAATGCACAGTCAAGAGCTATCCGTAGACTAACAAAAGATTTGGACTGGTGCATTCGCAAAAATGCCGTCATTCCCTGATAAAATTCACCATGTATAATAAGATAAAGAAAAGCGGGAATCTTAAGATTAACGTCATCAAGAGGTTCTAGTTCCAATGAAGTTTTGAATAGTATATCCAAGTTATGGATAAGAAAAAAATCTTCGCCTAAATTAGCAATGCTTTTAAAGACATTTTCTTCCTCAATCCCAATAAAATGAGGGAATTCTCTAATCGGCTCTGTACACATAAAGCTGCTTATTTCCTTCTCGCCCGAAAAAAAACTTTGTCGAAAAGAGTCCGTTCTATTTTCATGGTCTTTATCTCCTTC
The DNA here is from genome assembly GCA_001805125.1 of Nitrospirae bacterium RBG_13_39_12. Classification (GTDB taxonomy): domain Bacteria; phylum Nitrospirota; class Thermodesulfovibrionia; order Thermodesulfovibrionales; family SM23-35; genus RBG-13-39-12. The sequence continues at coordinate 15,118 of MHEF01000022.1, read as the reverse complement.
TCATGCCCGAAATTTCATTTAACGTTTCCGTTGCAAAAGAAGCCTGAAAGGTTTGAACGCAAGTCTTTTGCAACATGTTAGGCGTAGCTACTTCTTCGGATCACAACGACCCCACGCCTGTTTTAAGCCTTTTAATGAAATTAGTAGATCGTGATTATTATCATGTAAATCAATTAATGTTACAATAGCAAAATCTGTTTCCGCCACTTTTTCGATCATACCATTCCCTACGTTGAATAATGCCATGTAAGGGAAAGAGTCTCTGCGCGTTCCTTTAGTGCTCATACTCTTAATCATAAGTGTATGAATACCAGAACCTTCTTTGAGTAGGATAACATCACCTGGGTCTGGACTCTTAGCAAGACCCACTTCAGCCACAGGGATGATTTTATCCTTACGTTGTTCTTTCCAGATTGTTACTGGTCCGCTATAATTCATGTCCGCAGACATAGCTATGCCCTTCACCTGACATCGAGGGTTAGAGACATCCGAAAAATTGATTACAACAGTCCATAGCTCATATGTGGCAATTTCTTTCTGAAATGCAGTGTCAGCACTTTCAGCAAATACCTGAAGAGAGGTGAAAAGTGTGAGAAGAACGATGCATAGTAAAATACCTTTTAACCTATGTACAAACCATAATCTAAGAATAAGGTTCATTGTAAATTCCTCTAAGTAGTTACGCCTAACTACTTCACAAGCGAACTATTTTGCTTTTTGTCCCGATTTGGGATGATATCCGAACCTGTTTCGGATATTCCACAATAACCGTTACTACCCCTCTATGAACCAAAGGCATAAATGACACCTCTTTGGGAAGGATGGGATTTATATCAAAATTATTGCGCAACACTCTTTTATTGTCAAGTTTCTGATATACTTTTTTTATGGTTCTTACAGATAATGCATTAACAGTTCTGAAGGCACGATATCTCCTTAAAGATGAAAATGGGAATGTTATTGAAACTCCAGAAGAGATGTTCAAAAGAGTTTCAAAGACCATTGCCACTGCAGAGAATTATTATGGAGGCAGGCCTGATGAATGGGAAGAAAAATTTTATGAAATAATGGAAAGTCTGAGGTTTCTTCCTAATTCTCCTGCCTTGATGAATGCAGGTAAGAAAAAAGGCCAGCTTGCTGCATGTTTTGTTCTCCCTGTGAATGACTCAATGAACTCGATATTTGATACATTAAAAAATGCTGCATTGATTTTGCAGAGCGGCGGTGGCACAGGCTTTTCATTCTCGAAATTAAGACCAAAGGCAGACATTGTACGCTCAACAGGAGGGATAGCAAGCGGCCCTGTTTCATTTATGAAAATTTACAACACTGCAACTGACGTTATAAAGCAAGGTGGAGCGCGGCGAGGGGCGAATATGGGTATACTGCGTGTAGACCATCCTGATATTCTTGAATTTATAAAGATAAAAAGATCTGAAGGTGAACTTGAAAATTTCAATATATCGGTGGCTATAACAGATGCGTTCATTGATGCACTTAATCATGATATGGAGTACGACATGATAAATCCGCGAAGCAGTACTATAGTCAACAAGATAAAAGCAAAAATAGTATTCGATGAGATAGTAAAAAGTGCATGGGAAACGGGGGATCCGGGAATTATATTTATTGATAGGATTAACAGGTCAAATCCAACACCTCATGTCGGAACAATAGAGTCCACTAATCCATGCGGTGAACAGCCGTTGCTTCCTTATGAAGCATGCATTTTAGGCTCAGTAAATTTATCAAAGTATGTAAAAAATACAATAATCACAGGTAATAAAATATCATTTAATAGAATGGAAAAAAATATTGATTTTGATGGTCTTGCAGAAGACATAAGAACCTCAGTGAGGTTTCTTGATAACTCGATAGATGTGAATAAATATCCAATTCCTGCTATAGAGGAAATGCACAAGGGCAACAGGAAAATAGGGCTTGGAATTATGGGATGGGCTGATATGTTAATATTGCTTGGCATTCCTTATAACCACAGGAAAGCATTTAATCTTGCGCGGTATTTGATGAGATTTATTAGAGATGCTGCAAGACAGGCATCTGTTGAACTTGCTGAACTTAGGGGAGTGTTCCCTAATTTTAGAGGTTCTGTTTATGATGCCCCGAATATGCCTCGTGTCAGGAATGCGACAACTACCACAATAGCACCGACAGGAACTCTTTCTATTATTGCTGACACTTCAAGCGGGATAGAGCCACTATTTGCTCTTGTATATAAGAGGTTTATATTGGACACAGAACTTTATGAGGTTAATAGGTATTTTTTCGAGTTTACTAAAAAAAGGGGATTCTATAGTGAGGAACTGAAAAATAAGGTTATAGAAAAAGGATATTTAAGATGTATTAAAAACGTTCCAAGAGATGTGAAGAAATTGTTCAAAACTGCACATGAAATTCCGCCTGAAGATCATATTAAGATGCAGGCATGTTTTCAAGAGTCAACAGATAATGCAGTATCAAAAACGATCAACATGCCTTTTAGATCAAAAAGGGAGGATGTTGCAAAGGCATTTCTACTTGCATATGAAAAAGGCTGTAAGGGGATTACCATCTTTAGATACGGAACTTCAAAAAAAGGAACGTTGGTAAAGGTTACTGATGCGGATTAAGCATTAATCTCTCTTATTAAATTCTGAACCTTTTTCTTTATTTCATCTCTTGTAAGCCTGAATTGGTTCATTATTTCTTCTTCAGTTCCTACTGTACCAACTGGGTCATTGATCGGCCAGTGTAATCGCTTTATTCCGGGCAGCGTTTGTGGACAATATTCCTCAGCATGTACACAGAGGGTTATTATTACATTCATCTGTGCAAGAAGATCTTCGTCAATCGGTTTTGATTTTTGGTATGATATATCTATGTCAACTTCCTTCATAACTGCGATTGCCCTTTTATGAACACCAGCAGCCATCAGGCCTGCACTGTAAACTTTAATCATGCCTTTGCTGAATTCTTTTGCGAAACCTTCTGCCATCTGGCTCCTACACGAATTGGCAGTACACAGGAATATAATATTTATCATTGAGATACCTCTTCTTCAGGATTTCAAGACTTTCGATTATATCAAAATCACAAGTTTCTCCGCCAGTTGTCTATTTAAATTGTAATTCTATTTGTTTTTTTCATAGTTTTAAAAGTCATTGCAAGTCCCGTCCAGATTTAGATCGGGATATATAGTCCTCATAATGACCTCATTATAAACTTGAATAATTAAATATAATCTTATATTATTAAAATAAAAAGTGGAGGTTATATGGTCAAGGAAGAAGTTGAAAAGGTTCTCGATAACATAAGAGTAGGTCTCAAGAGAGATGGCGGTGATATAGAACTAATTGATATAAAGGATAATGTCGTTTATGTAAAGCTCAAAGGTGCATGCGGAACATGCCCGATGTCAACTTTCACTTTAAAAAATTGGGTAGAAGCAAATTTAAAAAGGGAGATACCTGAAATAAACGCTGTACAGGCGGTATAACTATATAATTGAAAAAAAGAGGTTTGTGAGACAAGAATTGTTTTTGAACCTCATAACAAACACTAAGAGAATATTAAAATATACACTTCTTGCAGTGCTGATTTTTTCTCCTACACTATTACCGGCTTCAACTAAAATAGTAGTAAAAGATATTCGTTATTGGTCCTCCTCAGATTATACAAGGGTTGTTATTGATTTGTCGGATACCGTTAAGTTTTCAAAGAATCGTCTGTCAAATCCTGAAAGGCTTTATTTTGACCTTATAAATACTACTATCTCAAAAGATCTGAAGACAAGTTTTTCTGTTGAGGGTGGGATATTGAAAAATGTCAGATCAGGTCAGTTTAATTCTGATACAGTAAGGGTTGTTCTTGATGTCAGAGAGATTGTAGATTTCAATGTATCTGTCTTAGATAATCCTCCAAGGCTCGTTATCGATATATTTGGGAAAGAAGAAGCAAAAAAACAAGATACTATGATAGCTAAAAAGAGGGTTGTTATTGACCCAGGGCATGGAGGCCATGACCCAGGTGCTATAGGATTAAAAGGGCTTTATGAGAAAGATGTTGTGCTTGACATAGCACTAAAACTTAAAATTATTCTTATGAAAAAAAAGACATATGAGGTTTTTACTACAAGGAAAACTGATGTATTCATACCACTTGAGGAAAGAAACGCTATAGCAAACAAAAAGAAAGCAGACCTTTTCATATCCATACATGCAAATGCAAGCCCGACAAGGAAAGTTAAAGGTATCGAAACATATTTGCTTAACTGGACAGATGATGAAGAAGCTAATAAGGTTGCTGCAAGAGAAAATGCAATATCATTAGAAAAGATGAAAGAGATGAAGCAGCAGATGGATGATCTGGGAGTAATCATGAATGATCTGGAGAGGCAAAATAAAAGAGATGAATCCATTAAGCTTGCTCACCATATCCAGAATTCCATGGTATCAAATCTCAATAATGTTTATAAGAACGTTTCTGATCTTGGAGTAAAGTGGGCATTTTTTTATGTGCTTTTTGGTGCTAAGATGCCCTCTGTACTTGTAGAAGTATCGTTTATAAGTAATCCGGAAGAAGAAAAATTGCTTTCAAAAGATTTTTATAGATTACAGATAGCAGAGTCAATAGCTGATGCTATAGATAAATACTTTATATCTATACCAACAGTTCAAAAGGTAAGTTATTGAAACCAAAGATAAAAATCATTCTATATTTTGTTTTTGTAGGTTTTCTTTTTCTTGTAAATAACCTTTATGTTTATATAGTTATTTTTTTTGCGATATTGATACCCCTTTTCAGAATACCTTTTAAATCTCTAAAAAGTGGCTGGATACCAATAAGCATTTTCCTTTTATTCACCTTCATCAGCAATGTATTATTCCAGCAAGGAAAAATACTTTACAGCGTAGGTTTATTTGTTATTACGGACGAAGGACTAAACATAGCTGTTATAAGAACAATAAGGGTATTTTTTATGATTGCAGGTGCAAAGATGCTTACAACTACAACAGAAGTTGAGGCACTTATGAATGGCTTTGAAAATATTCTAAGACCACTCAAACGTTTAGGGATACCTGTTGATGAATTTTTCTCTACTATGGGACTTACTATAAAGTTATTTCCAAGACTTAAATATCAGATAACAGAGATTTATAGGGGAAAGGTTGAAGAAGAAAACATAAGAGGTTTCCTGGACCGTGCAAAGGTTGTTTCAAAATATTTAATGCCATTGATGGTGAATAGCATAAAATCTCCAGAATTTTATTTTGTTGATAACAGCATTAAAAGTGTTCTTACTAAGAAAAAAGCATCAGAACAATCTAAAGAATGAATCAGAGTTGTTTGAATTAATAATGCATTAAAATAATAAATCTACTATTTGCAAAATATATTTTATTTATATTCTGAAATAAAAGGATAAAGCTATTTTAGTATGAATCTTGATTTATTAATCAAAGGTGGTCTAATTTTTGATGGTTATGGCTTGGAACCATATGAAGCAGACATAGGTATCTCAGGAGATAAGATTGCTTTTATAAACAAGAAATCAAAAATTAGAAGTCAGCAGTTTAATCATTCATACACCTCTTTTAAGAAAGAGGGTAGGAGAGGATTTGACAGAGTTATAGAAGCAGAAGGTTTATCAGTAGCGCCTGGGTTTATAGATACTCATGCACATTCTGAATTCACGCTACTTGCTGACCCTCGCGCAGAAGGTAAGATATGTCAGGGTATAACAACTGAAATCAATGGCAACTGTGGTCTTTCTGCTGCACCACTCTATGGTGAGGCATTGGAACAAAGAGAAACCGACTTAGCGGAGCTAGGTATAGAAGAACGCTGGTCAACTTTTAAAGAATATTATGAAATTCTTAAAAAGGGTATATCTCTCAATTTTGTTACTCTTGCGGGCCATGGAAATATAAGAGCGTGTATAACAGGCTATAAAGACAAAACACTAACTTTATCGGAAATAAAGAAAATGAAAGGTCTTTTAAGAAAAGCAATCTCGGAAGGCGCTGTAGGGATTTCAACAGGATTGATATACCCGCCTGGTATATATTCAACGACAGAAGAACTTACTGAAATAGCAAAATGTTGTAATAAACTTATTTTTGCTTCCCATATGAGGAGCGAAGGGGATGAATTACTAGAATCTATCAAAGAGATAATAAGAATAGGTAGAGAAGCAGATATTAAGGTTCATATTTCTCATATAAAAACAAGTGGTAAGAAGAACTGGTATAAGATCGACGATGCTGTTTTACTAATAGAAAAAGCAAGGGAGAAAGGTATAGAAATAACATGTGACAGATACCCTTATAATGCCTCATCTACTGATCTTGATACAATGCTTCCGTCATGGGCATATGAAGGAGGCGCTGAAGAAGAATTGAAGAAGTTGAAGAATTTAGATTGTCAGAAGACCATGAAAAAAGAAATACTGAATGAATACTATCGAAAAGGATACTGGGAAAGTATCAATATAGCGTCTGTATCCTCAAAAAAAAATAGATGGATGGAAGGCAAAAGCATCGCTTATATTGCGAGTCGAAAAACTTCTAAGCCTATCGATATATTATTTCAAATACTTATCGAAGAGAAGCTACGGGCCAGTGCTATATTTTCAGTAATGAAAGAGGATAATCTCAGAAGATTTCTTTCACTTCCATATATAATGATAGGAACTGACAGTTCTGCACGTTGTGATAGCGGTCCAACTCATAAAGGTAAGCCTCATCCGAGAGGTTATGGAAGTTTCCCGAGGTTTTTAGGGAAACATATAAGAGAAGAAAGAATTATGAGTATGGGTAAGGCCATACAAAAAATAACAATGTTACCTGCCAGGACATTCAGCATAAAAAAAAGAGGAGCTATAAAAAAAGGTTATTTTGCAGACATTGTTGTTTTTGACCAAGGAAAGATAATTGATAGAGCAACATATAACGAACCTTTCTTGAAGCCGAAAGGGATTTATTATGTAATCATCAACGGACTGCCTGCTGTATGGGAAGGAAGATTGACAGGTGTTAATGCGGGTAAAATACTCAGACATGGAAGATAGTTTCTAGCTGTATTGCAATAAATTTGTATCACATAACAGAATTAAAATAAAGCGAACCTTAAATTTATTTTATAAATTACTATAATAATTAATCATGAAAAGTCCGATAATAGGTATAACAACCGATATAGAAGGTGAATACTTAAAAATAAAATGCCAGTATTCTGAATCTATAGTTATGGCAGGCGGGTCCCCGGTATTAATTCCTCCAGCGGGGGATACATCACTCTACGCAGGAATAATTGACGGACTACTCATACCCGGAGGGGATGATCTCGACCCGGTTTATTATAATGAAGCCCCAATGCTTAAGGTAAAACCGGTGTCGAAAGATAGGAGTAATTTTGAGTTTTCTCTGCTTAAAAATCTAATGAAATTTCGTAAACCGGTCCTTGGTATATGTTACGGGATGCAGCTCATAAACGTTGCGTTTGGAGGGTCGTTATACCAGGATATAGATTTTCAGTTGAAAGTAGAAATTAATCATAAAAAGGATTATCATATAGCTGTGATTGCAGAAAACAAGTTTTTGAAAAAAGGCAGGTTTTCTGTAAATAGTACACATCATCAGGCCATAAAGGAACTCGGTGCTGGCCTTTCGTCATTTGCTTATTCTACTGATAATCTTATCGAAGCATTTAATCTTAAAGATTATCCTTTTCTTATAGGGGTGCAGTGGCATCCAGAGAGGATGAAAGACGATGAAATTTCCTTGAATCTTTTTAACTTATTTGTACAGGCATCATCACATAATAAATAAGTACTATACTATAACTTCAATTAGGAGGAGGAATGAATGCTTAATCGTGAAGAACTTAGAGAGATAGCGAAGATGCGTGCTGGTGAGGCTTATTTTGTAAGCCTTTATTTGAATGTTAACCCGATTACAAATAAAAAATATGATTATGTTATACATGTAAAAAATATGATTAAAGAAACATTGGAAAAGATGGATAAAAAAGAAATAAAGAGAACAAATGGTGACTTTGAAAAAATTGATGCTTATGTTATGGCAAACAAGAGAATATTTAAAAAAGGACTTGTAATCCTGACTTCTCAAGAAAAGAAATTCTGGGTAGAATTTCATCTTTCAGTTCCCATAAAAAATGAAATTATATTGGACAAAACACCATATATAAAACCGCTTCTTGACATCCTAGACAACTATCAAAGGTACGCCATTTTATTAGTTGATAAAGAATCAGCACGTTTATTTATCATACACATTGGTGAAATAGAAGAATATACTGAGGTTCATTCTGAAAATGTCCCAGGAAAACATAAAAAAGGTGGTTGGTATTCTCTTTCGGAAAAGAGTTATGAAAGGCATACAGATTATCATGTATCCTTACATTTAAAGGAAGTGGTTAAGCAATTGGATATATTTCTTTCACGTGAAAACGTAGGACGGCTTATAATCGGTGGTTCAGAAGATGCTGTCACAAAAGTAAAGGCTCTATTTCCACAGACAGTAAATGAAAAGATCATTGGAACATTTCAGGCTGAAATGTTCGCAAATAGCAAGGAGATATTAAAAAAGACAGAACCTATACTCAGGGCATTTGAAAAACAGAAAGAAGATAAAACTATTGAAGATCTTGTTACAAAAGCGATGAAGAATGAAAATGCTGTCATAGGTATAGAAAATGTACTTAATGCAATACAGGAAGGAAGGATTATGAAACTTATTTTTATAAAAGATTATAGACATTCTGGACTGAAATGTAACAATTGTGGCTATCTCTCTATCCAGCATATCTCAGCATGTCCATATTGTAAAGGCAAGACTCAGAAAGTAAACTATATTGTTGATCTTGCAGCACAAAAAGCAGTTGAGCAGGGAGCATTGGTAGAGGTTACATCTGATAACAAAAAGTTTAAAGATTCTGGAAGCATAGGTGCTTTTTTAAGGTTTTAGTCCAAGGTGAAGAGCCGAGTTTTATTTGTTGCAATTTTCATTTTAGTTATCATCACAGCATGTTCTTCACAAAACAGAGAAAAAGGTTATATATATTACAGACTTAATTCAAACCCAACTACACTCGATCCAGCCCTTATAGTTGATGTAACAGGTGGTTCAATTTCAGCAAAGCTGTTTAATGGCTTAGTCAAAATCGGAGAAGATCTAAAAATACATCCGGACATTGCTAAAAATTGGGTTATATCTGGAGACGGCCTAACATATATTTTCAGGCTCAAACAAGGTGTATTCTTCTCGAATAATCGTGAAGTTAAGGCTAATGATATCAAGTATTCCTTTAATAGATTATTAAACCCTAAGAATAAGTCACCTAATACTTGGGTGCTAGAAAAAATCCTTGGTGCAGATGAATTTATGGAAGGAAAAGCTGATAATGTTAAAGGAATAAAAACAATTGATGATTATACCATTAAGATACGCCTCAAAAAACCTTTTTCTCCCTTTATAAATCTCTTAACCACGCCAGCTGCATATATTGTTCCGATAGAGGAAGTTGAGAGATGGGGGCCTGACTTCTCCACCCATCCTGTAGGTACCGGTCCATTTATCCTTGAAGAATGGTTGCCAAATAGGGAGATTAGACTATTAAAAAATTACCATTATTTTGATATACATGCAAAAATTAAAGGTATCATATACAGAATAATACCTGAGGATCTTACAGCAGTCACAGAGTTTGATGTTGGAAACATTGATGTAATCACAATACCAGCGTCAGAGTACTCGAGATATAAAAACGATCTTCAAAAAAAGAATCTTATTTCATCTATTGAAGGACTTAATACTTATTATCTTGGTCTAAATTGTTCAAGACTACCCTTTAGTAACAGAGCTCTCAGGAAAGCCATCACTTACGCAATTGACAGAGAAAAAATTCTTAATACTATTTATGAAAAGCGAGGTAGATTAGCATCAGGCCCTGTTCCTGATATTATTAGAAACTGGAATAAACCTAATATTAATGAATACAATCCTAACAAATCAATAGAAATAATTAAAAAAGAGGGCTTAGAAGGTATCGAAGTAAAATTTTACATAACTGCAGACCAAGAAGCAATTGATATAGCAGAGGTTATACAATCTTATATCAATGCTGTTGGGATAAATATAAATATAAAACAGCTTGAATGGAGTGCTTACAAGGAGTCTTTAAATAATGGTGAGCCTGATATGTTTTATATAAGCTGGTGGGCTGATTATCCTGATCCTGAAAATTTTCTTTTTCCTTTATTTCACTCCTCTAATTTTGGTTCAGCTGGGAATAGAACAAGATACAGCAATACTACTGTTGATTACTTGATAGAAAAAGGACAATATACGATGGATGCTAAAAAGAGGTCATTGTTTTATAAACAGGCAGAACGAATTATTGTATCAGATTCTCCTTGGGTTTTTTTATGGCACAGAACCGATTTTATAATAAAACAGCCTACGGTAAGAAACTTTAAAAATTACCTAATTTATAGCATTGATAAAGGAACAGAGATATCACTATAAATTGTAAAAATAACTGATGTCTGAAATACAAATAATAAAAAAGAGTAATGTAAGGAGATACAATTAAGGCTTATCTTATAAAAAAATTATTTCTTCTTTTCCCTCTCTTGTTAGGTATAACTCTGCTTACTTTTATCATAATAAAGGCACTTCCTGGCGATCCTGTATTGAGTATTGTAGGAGAAAGAGCCCACCCGGACGTTATTGAGAAAATTAGAAAAGAATTAGGTACTGATAAAAATTTGTTAAGACAGTATTTAGGATATGTAGGATTACTTATTAAAGGAGAGTTTGGTCGTTCTTATTATACAAACAGGAGAGTATTTGACGATCTGCTTTTAAAATTTCCTAATACATTAAAACTTGCATTAACAGCAATGATTATTGCAATCCCTGTTGGATTGATTCTCGGGTTAATTTCTGCTTATAAAAAAGATACTTTTATGGACAGACTTATATCATCTGTCTCTGTGACGGGACTTAGTGTTCCTGTTTTTTGGAGCGGACTTTTGATAATGCTTTTTTTCAGTCTCAAACTGAAAATCTTTCCCCCATCTGGTACCGGAGATATAAGGTTTCTTATCCTGCCATCATTAACTCTCTCTCTACCCGCCATTGCAACACTGTCAAGGGTAACAAGAACTACAATAATAGAAATTTTAGATATGCCTTTTGTTAATACAGCGAGAGCAAAAGGAATAGCAGAGCTTAAAATAAAACTTATCCATATCTTTAAAAATGCACTCATTCCTATTGTAACTGTAATAGGTCTTGATTTTGGAAGCTATCTGAATGGTGCAGTACTTACAGAGACAATTTTTGGCTGGGACGGAATAGGTAGATTTACCATGGAAGGCATTATAAAAAGGGACTATCCTGTGGTAATGGGCTGTGTAATTGCATGTACCGTAATTTTTGTACTTATAAATCTGTTTGTAGATGTTATTTACCATTATATTGATCCGAGAGTGAGATTATATGAAAACAGCAGGTAAGATATCAGTAGCCATACTAATCTTAATATGCTTTTTTTCTATTATGGCACCATTGATATCCAAATACGACCCTAACATGATAAATCTCGACCATATTAAAGAGCCCCCGAGCCTAAAACATATACTCGGGACAGATAATAAGGGAAGAGATATATTTTCGAGAATACTTTATGGAGGGAGGATATCAATAGTTGTTGCAGTAACAGCTACACTATTATCTATGGGGATAGGGCTTGTTATCGGACTCTGCGCTGGGTTTTTGGGAGGTAAAGTTGATACAGCTATTATGTCATTTGTAGATCTCATACTTTCATTTCCTGCACTTCTTCTGGCTATAGGTATTTCAATTATTCTTCCTCCTGGTATTTATACTGTGATGATAGCGATTACTGCAGTAGGATGGGCCTCATTTGCAAGGATAATCAGAGGATATATACTAACTCTGAAAGAAGCTCTTTTCATCGAGGCTGCAAGGGCTTTGGGATGCAGTAATATGAGAATCCTTTTCAGACATCTCATGCCCCAGTGTACTCCTCTTCTACTTGTTATGATGGGATTGAAACTAGGGGGTTATATATTAACAGAAGCCTCATTAAGTTTTTTAGGATTAGGCGCACAGCCTCCTGTTGCAACATGGGGTTCGATGATAAGTGCAAACAGGGTCTTTATTTCAACATATCCGTGGATGGTATTTTTCCCTGGTCTAATGATCGCTGTTACTGCTTTATGTTTTAATACACTGGGAGACAGCTTAAAAGACAGTTATAACTTGAAAATAAAAGGATAAAATCCAATAACCGCAGGTATATTCTCTATTTTTCCGTTAGTTTCTCTTCTTCCTCTTGAAGTGTTTTACATTCAATACACATTGTTGTGACAGGCCTTGCCTCAAGCCTTCTTATATCTATATCTTCTCCACATTTGTCGCATATCCCAAATATACCTTGGTCTATTCTCTCTATAGCTTCTTCTATTTTTTTTAAAAGTTTGCGTTCTCTTCCTCTCAGTCTTAGCATAAGGCTTCTGTCTGTTTCTGCAGTTGCCTGGTCGCCGAGGTCTGGAAATGTTGTTTGCTCTGGAAGCTCATTCAGTGCTTCTTCTGCACCAGCAAGAAGAGCCTCTTTTTGACATATAAGCTTTTTCCTGACCTCCAGAATCTTCTTTGTTCTAGTTGGGATTCGTAACGCTTTTCTTATTTTAGTACTTTTTTTAGCCTTTGGTTTAGCCCTAAGCTTGGTTTTTGGTTTAGTCTCAATTCTAGTTTTTGATTTAGTCTTCGGTTTCTTGTCTTTCTTATTATTCTTTTTCTTTACCATGAAGTAACTCCTAAAAAGTGAATTAGATAAATTACCAAAAAAACATGATATTAGTCAATGACAAAAGAATCGAAAGCTATCTTGCTATATTTTGATTAATTATGAAACAAATAACAAAGCTTTTAAAGAATAACATATACATTAATGATATAATAAAAATGTGTCATGAATGTATTAACTTGTTTATCGGTAAATCTATGTGTCTTGCGATTCCATCAAAGATAATAAGGATCGATAATTCTACAGCTGTCATTGATGTATATGGTGCACAGCGGAATATAAGTCTTCTTCTGCTTGAAGAAAATGTACATATTGGAGATTATGTCCTAGTTCATGCAGGCTTTGCTATTCAGAAGCTTGATGAGGAAATGGCTAAGGATACACTTGAACTCTTCAAGAAATATTTTGGAGAAGAGGACAAAAAAGACGATTAAGTCCGATATAAAGTATTATTTTAAGATTTATCTTTTTATTTAGATAAGACTAATCGAGAGAATATCACCATCAACTTTAATTTTAATTTATTTACATATATTAATAGAAGTAAAAGATTAACAATCTCATTCTACTTCGTGAAGATTTAACAATTTGAACGTTTACACAATGCTTGTAACTAAATATTTTATTATGTTAATCTTTTCATGAAAAATAATGATATTAATAAATTGGAGTTTATAAAATGCTTAAAAATGATCGTTGGATAAAAGAGATGTCAAAAAAGGGTATGATAGAACCATTTTGTGAAGATCAAGTAAGAGATGGTGTTATTTCATATGGTGCAAGTTCATATGGTTATGACATGAGAATCGCTGATGAGTTTAAGATATTCACAAACATAAGTGGTACTATTGCAGACCCTAAAGATTTTAATATGAAAAGCTTCGTTAATTTTAAGGGAGATGCCTGTATAGTGCCTCCGAATTCATTTGTACTTGGCCGCTCGGTTGAATATTTCAGGATTCCTCGAGAAATCCTTGTAATATGTTTTGGTAAATCAACTTATGCAAGATGCGGTATTATCATAAACATAACTCCTCTTGAACCCGAGTGGGAAGGATACGTAACAATTGAGATATCAAATACAGCACCGATTCCTGCAAAAATATATTCAAACGAAGGAATAGCTCAATTACTATTTATAGAAGGTTCTGAGGTTTGTAGAGTATCATATGCAGATAAGGCTGGGAAGTATCAGGTTCAGAAGGGTATAACAACAGCTAAAATCTAATGATAGAGTATAGCGGAATGAAAAAAGATAGAATTTCAGCCGCGGATAAAATAATTGTTGCCCTCGACGTTCATGATCATAACTATGCAATTGAACTAGTAGAAAAATTTAAAGATTATGTTAGCATTTTTAAAGTTGGCCTGGAACTTTTCATATCTTCTGGTCCGAAGATAATCGACGATATAAATAAAAAAAATAAAAAGGTTTTTCTTGACTTAAAATTCCATGACATCCCAAATACAGTTACAAAAGCAGCTTTAGCTGCAACAAGGCTTGGTGTATATATGTTCAATGTACATACATCAGGTGGTATTGAGATGATGAAAAGATGCAGGGACAAAATTGTTGAGGTCTGCCTTAAAGAAAATATTGAAAAACCCAAAATGCTTGGTGTTACTGTGCTAACTAGTCTTACCCGAGAAATTATCACGGATGAACTTGGAATTCGGCATGGGCTTAGAACACAAGTAAAACATTTATCAGGTCTTGCATTGAAGGCTGGGCTTGACGGTGTTATAACATCTGTAAAAGAAGCTGAAATAGTAAGGAACCATTGCGGTAGAGGATTTCTAATAATAACTCCTGGGATTAGGCCTTCATGGACTCCTCCCGATGACCAGCAAAGGACTGCAACTCCTAAAGAAGCTATCAGGGCAGGGGCTGACTATCTTGTAGTCGGTAGAGCTATCCTGCAACAGGCCGATCCTATTAATGCCATTGAATTGATAATTCTTGAGATACTTTCTGCATAACTTCAGAACACTTTGCAGCGGAAACAGGAATAAAATTAGGATACGCACAAATTCATTAAAAAAGCTCTTAATAAGAAAGACGTGTATTAGATCAATAAAAATAATATTAGAAGTTATAAGCTTCTGTTCCTATAGTTTTAAAATTTACTCTCCTAGCTATAACTTTTATGGATTTAAAAAATCAAGCCAAATACGATACAATCAGGAGTACAATTAAAAAGTGTGTAAATAGATAAAAGGCGGTGTATCCTTTTAAGTTGAACTGGAAATCAACAAAGGA
>MHEF01000021.1:8739-21483 GCA_001805125.1 Nitrospirae bacterium RBG_13_39_12 | reverse complement strand
ATACTCGTCCCTGTCACACAGTATGGCTTTGTATCTCCCCTGGAATAGGTGTCCCACTGTTTTATACCTCTTGTTGAAATATGCCGTGTAGCTCTGGTTAATCCCTTGCAATATCTTTGAAAGCGGAATCTTTTGAGTCTCTACCAACAAGTGAACATGGTTGCTCATGAGCACATAAGAATATAGAGAATATCTGTATCTGGTCTTGTAGCCCGAAAGTATCTCAAGATATTTCAGATAGTCTTCCTTGTCTCTGAATATCTTTTGCTTTTGATTGCCTCTGGTTATTACGTGATAGAATGCACCTTCAAACTCTATCCTCGGTTTCCTTGCCATGTAACAAAATATCACTTAAAGATAAGAAATGTCAATATTCAAGTCTGACCCCTAGTTTTTGAAACTCAAGGATGCCCTACCCGCTTATTTAAAACCTATTCTCACTATGGGCTATTACACAGGCATGAGGAGAGGCGAAATTCTCTCTCTTACGTGGGATAAGGCGAATCTCATCGAAGGAAAAATAACCCTTGAAGCTGGAACCACTAAAAACAATGAGGCAAGGATTATCTATCTCACCGGTGAGTTATACGAAGTGATTCTGAAACAGAAAGCTATCCGAGACAAGGAATACCCTCAGTGCCCTCATGTGTTCTTCAGAGATAGCAAGAGGTTGAGAGATTTTAGGGGTGCATGGGAAAAAGCCTGTGAGAAGGTAAAACTTGAAGGACGTTTATTTCATGACCTTAGAAGGACAGCTGTAAGAAATATGATAAGGGCTGGTATCCCTGAATTAGTAGCTATGAAGATTTCAGGGTATAAGACAAGGGCTGTATTTGACAGGTATAACATTGTCAATGAATCAGACCTAAGGAGAGCATCCGAACAGGTATCTATGATGCATCAAAATACGAAAGACAGACTTGAAAAGGTTACAAATGGTTACAAAATAGTTACAGTCGGTCAAAATGACCAATTTCAAGAACAGTGGATAAGTACTGTAGAACATTGATTTTAGAGAACTTAGGAGCTATGACTATAATTAAACCTTTGATATTAAAGGACCTCAATAACATGGATTGGCGTAAGTGGTTGATGTGTTTAATGGTGCGAGAGAGGGGAGTCGAACCCCTAAGGAGTTACCCACTGGATCCTAAGTCCAGCGCGTCTGCCAGTTCCGCCACTCTCGCATGTGATTAATATTAGATTATTTTCAGGCATTTTGGCTAACAATTACTCTACACATATAATATTTTGACGTACAGAAGTAACATATTTTCATTTATTTTTATCCCCTATTTTTGATGCATTCATCCATGAATAAATACGCAGTCCTTCCCTCGTATATGTATCTTTGCCCCCATAGATAAGAGAGGGTTTGCCTGAAGGGCAATCAGCAATACTCAGCCATTTCCTGATTCCCGAGAAATAATCAGGGGTAATTGTCTTGCCCGACTTTATCTCAACAGGGGTAAGTGCCTTGCCATCTTCAATAATCAAATCTATCTCATTGCCTGTGTTGTCCCTCCAGAAATAAAGGTTGGATGGCAATCCAGAGTTAAATCTTGCTTTAACCAGTTCACTGATGACAAAAGATTCAAACAAAGAACCCCGCATCGGATGCAATGAGAGATGTTCAGAACTTTGCATATTCACAAGCCATGACGCAAGCCCTGTGTCATAAAAATATATCTTCGGAGTTTTCACAAGACGTTTGCCGAAATTTCTGAAATGTGGATAAAGCAGAAAAATTATATAACTTGCTTCCAGAACAGATATCCATGAACGGGCTGTATTATGGGTAATCCCGCATTCATTGGCAAGACCGGTAAGATTTATCAATTGTCCTGTCCGGGCTGCACACATGCGAAGGAAGCGTTGAAATATTCCCAAGTTCTTAATATTGACCATTTGTCTTACATCACGTTCCACATATGTCATAACATAATTCGCATACCAGTCAGAGGGCTGCACTTTTCTGTCGTATAAGGCAGGATACAAACCTTTGAATAACAGTGCATCGAGGTTCCTGCTAAGACTCCTTATATGAAATAATTCGCTGTAAGAAAAGGGCAGCAGTTGCACCAGGCCGACTCTTCCGGAGAGGGTTTGGGTAATATGAGACAGCACACCAAACTGTTGCGAGCCTGTCAATATGAACAACCCCGGGCGTCTGTCCAGATCGACTATTGTCTGAATATAAGAAAACAGGGAAGGACACCTCTGAACCTCATCCAGTACTGCGCCATCCGGAAATCTTTCCAAAAAACCACGAGGGTCCTTGTCGGCAAACTCAAGCTGGTCAGGATCTTCGAGAGAAACATAGGTTTTCTTTTGGAATGTTGCTCTGACAATTGTAGTTTTCCCTGATTGCCTGGGCCCGGTTACAGCTACGACCGGATAGCCTTTCGCAAGCCGAAGGAGAGTTTTTTTAGCATCACGGGGTATCATGCTCAATATTCTAACAATTACTTACAATTTGTCAATACAATTTACAATTTGTAAGTATAAATTGGGTGATGGAGGAATTGCAATAAACAAGTCCGACCCTGCATTTTTACCTTCAGCGCGTCTGCCAGTTCCGCCACTCTCGCATGATTGATTTTATTTGAAAAACAAATATAGGAACATCTATTTTTTGGGAACAATACGGTATATTTTGTCATCATCTGGACGCGGTAATCCTCTTCCGTCTGTATTGTTTGTTAGAAAATATAGATAACCATCAGGTCCTTCGACTATATCACGTATCCTGCCGTATTCACCCGTGCTGGAATCAGTAGCAAACCACCTCTCAATTTTCATAATATCATTACTCCCAGTCTTAAACTGAATCCGTATCAATGCTTCACTCCTCAGTGTGGCAACAAATAAGTCTCCCTTGAGATGTTCGAGAAGATTTCCGCGATAAAACGTAATGCCTGACGGAGGTGTCGTCTCTTTCCAGACCATCACTGGGTCTATATAAGGTTTCTTTGCAGGGGCACCGATAACTTCAGGCCAACCATAATTGCCACCTTTTGTAATGAGGTTTATCTCATCGTTTGCGAAATGTGCAAACTCTCCTGACGGCCCGTGTTCGGATTCAAATAATTTACCTGACCTTGGCTCCCAGGCAATCCCCTGAGGGTTCCTATGGCCATAGGAATAAACTGGTGAACCTTTAAACGGATTATCTTTTGGAATTTCACCCTCAGGGGTTACTCTCAGGATTTTTCCACCAAGTGAATTGAGATCCTGTGCAAGCTCTGCATGAAAAGTTTCACCAGTAGTTATGTAGAGCATCCCGTCCGGTCCGAAAGCAATTCTTCCCCCATTATGATTTTTTCCTCCGGGAATGCTGTTAATAATGACCGTGTCAAAAACACCCTCCTTCCCATTGTCTCTTAGTCGTATAACCCGATTGCCAATATTATCTCCCTTTCTATAAGTATGCATTACATAAATGTAAGGTTTATTCGGAAACAGGGGATGGAGGGCGAGTCCCATAAGCCCGCCCTCTCCTTTAGCTTCTACTTCTTCAATCTTTGCATATGGTTTTTTTAGAAGTTTTCCGTCTTGTATTGTTCTGACAATCCCGGGTCTTTCACTTACAAGCGCCCTCCCATCAGAGAGGAATACAAGCGACCATGGAATCTTTAAATTCTGCACCCATACCTCAACGCGAACATTATCTCCAGCAGAGAGAAAAACATTTTCAACTGCTTGTGGCTTCTTCCCCACTGTCTGGGAACATGCCAGACATGGAGCAAGAACATATATGATAAGACAAATGATAAACGACCTGGTCATATTTTTAATGATATCCAATTCATATGTTTATAATTATATAATACGTTATAACTTTCTATTGTAAAAGATTATTACAATTTACCTGTTTAATATTTCAAAGAAATATGAAGGTGAATGTGGGACTTAGGTCTTAAAATGCTTTTCATAAAGAAATCAAGAGAAATATGATAAAAGGGGATATTGTTTATTTAAGACCACTGTGACAAGATCACGGGGAATACGCTTGACATACATTTATTTCTTGTAAACAGGAGTTCTCACCAGAATGTTTTCCGGTGATACAATATCGAGTCGCCTGTGTCTCTCAAGGATTTCATCTGCCAGTTTTTCGAGCATGGAAAAATCATTCTCCTTTGGATATCCTTTGACAATAACCGGCTCAATAAAATCCACTTTCATATTCGACATCATACCTTCGATGTGTTCCAGCATCCTTCCACCCCATCCGTATGATCCGATGACAGATACATGCCGCAATTTCGGTCTCAAGGCATTGACGAGAAATACTGCATGTGCTGCATACGGATGCGGTCCTATCAGCATGGTAGGGCATGCGACAACGAGTGTTGCAGCGTCCACAAGAGACATTGCCAGTTCTCCAATATCAGTCCTTGTAAGATTGAACGGCTTTACAGTTATATCTCTCTTCATCAATGCATCGATAAGATAGTGCACTAATGCAGCAGTGCTTCCGTGCATTGAAACATATGGAATGACCACTTCATTCTTGACATTATCTGAGATCCATTCCCTGTAAGCGTTCATAATGAATTCAGGATTATGGTATAGCGGGCCGTGGCTCGGTGCAATTATATCAACTCTGATATTGTGTATTGTATCGAGGTACCTTCCGAAACTCGACCTGAACGGCATCATAATCTCAGCATAGTAACGCTTGGCAGACTCATAAACTTTTGCCTCATTCGTAACGAAGAGATCACTTGTCGCAAGGTGTGAACCCAGGAAATCACAGGTAAATAAGATCTTATCTTCTCTATCATATGTAAATATCGTTTCAGGCCAGTGCACCCATGGCGCTTTCATAAATTCAAGTGTCTTATTCCCCACATAAAGTGTCTCCCTGTCTTCCTTTATTAGAAACCGTTTCTCGGGGATGAGGAACAGATCAGCGAGCATATCTTTGCATCTCTCATTGGTTACAACCTGTGCATCGGGATAAAGATCGAGAATCCCCGGCAAGGTTCCTGAATGGTCCTGTTCTGCATGATTGGCTATGACATAGTCAATATGGGATACGTTTAACTCCTTGAGGTTATTAAACAGCTCCTGGCTTTTTGTTGGATCAACAGTATCTATAAGTGCAACTTTTTCATCTCCTTTTATCAGATATGAGTTATAACTGGTACCGTCAGGGAGCGGTATAAGCTCATCAAATAACCTCCTGTCCCAGTCTATTGCTCCGACTGCATAAATATCTTGCTTTATTTCTCTTATTGCCATATATTGGTTCCTCCTACAAAAACTTTACTGTTAAATGGCGCCGTCTTTCAGTACCTGTATAGTTTCCCCCTTTCCCTCTTGTTCTGTCTTTCCCCATAGTCACCCATCTTCCTGAACGGCGGAACTTCCTTACCATTCTCAGTGAAATGAGCTTGTCAAGCTGGTAGGGTTTCACTTCCTTCTCTTGTCCGTCCTGCAATATGACTCTGATGTTCATCCCTAACATGGCATAACATTCTCCCTATCAACAGATTGAATTTCATAAACAGCCTCCGGCATATTCACTGGTTTCAAAGCTTCCGTGATTAGTAAAAGCAGCGTCCTCCGGTCGACGATTGTCATTCCGGCGAGATCTGAACAGATATGGAACCCCTTACCCAGGAAAAAGGCAAAAGAACCTCTTCTTTCATCTCCGCTCTCCTCCCATAAATCTTCAATTGATTGCAGTACGATTGACTCTGAAAGGTTTTGCATGGTACGCTTACTCAGTTTTAAGCAGACCGGAAAGGATTTCTTGTCCGTGATTCCTTTATTCATTTTTTCAAGTCCCCTTATCATCCCCCTCAGAAATTATTATCAGCGCTATATGAATTCCCTTTACAATTTGGACATATCAGTTTGTACATTTGAACCTTCCTTTTTTGCTATCTCATTCCCAGACGTCACCGGCTTTCTTTAAGCTCTCCTCTCATCCTAATTTCAAACGTTCATTTATACATTGTTAAAAAATCCGGGGAGGGATTGCTCCCTCCCCCCACTTACAGGTACCTAAGCCGGAGTTTATGGCGTGGTCACACTAACGGTGTTCGACCAATCCGACTGGTGTGCGTCGTTGAAGGCAAGCGCCCTGTAGTAGTAGGTCTTGCCGCGGGTTACGCTCTGGCTGAACGTGGTTACGTCACCGGCAACAGTGGCGTTCACTACACCGAGTGAGAACCCGGCGTTATCAGCCCGCTGTACCAGGAAGCCTGTCTCGTTCACTGCGTTGTCAGTCCAGTTCAGAGTAACTATGGCTGTTTTCTTGTTCTTCGCGACAGCGCTTACCGTCAAATTGGTTGGAGCTGTGATCGCAGTGATGGTTCCGCCCTTCGAGTCGAGCGTCAGTGTCGGCCATCCGCCGCCTGGCGGGATCTCATTGAACGCCGGGTCCGAGTAATCCCAGACGTCACCAACTACGTTGATGGCATAAACCTGGTACTCGTACAGCGTTTTCGTGTTCCCGATGGGGTCGTTGTACGTTCTCTGACCAGTCGCCGGACCAACACCGGTATCGATAAATGGCACAACGCCTAGCTGCGAGGACTGTACCGTAGCAATGATGGACCATGCACCAGTCGAGCCGGCCACCCGACGTTCGATGACAAATGCGGTCTCATTCTTCGAGTTGTCGTTCCAGGTAAGCTGGTAATGTCTGTTGTTTCCTTTTCCGACCAGCGTGTATGTTAGATCAGTCGGTGCTGCAGGGGCAATCCCAACCACCTGAGCGTGCATCATGTCCATCTCTTCGTGGCTGAGGATGTGGCAGTGATACACATACTCCCAACCTAAGTTGACGAAGTGGTTCACGATATCTACCGGTTCGCCGTCCGGGTTGAAAGCAAGGAGCGGCAACCCGAGCGCCTCACGCTGCGTTGTGTTTGCGCCATGCAGGAACATACCCTCAGGCATCGACGGGTCGAGCAACCGGATGCTGTTCGGCAGGCCGCCCCACTCTGTCGGGAGTTGCGGGATGATCGGCCGCAGGGCGACAATGGTATCCTCCAGCGGGCTAACGCGCAGGGTATCCTTCCAGCCAAGCTCGTTGGGGTCCGGCTTGCGAATGATGCCGTCCCAGCCCACCCTGTTGAGGACCTGCACCTCGTACAGGTGCCAGTGGATCGGGTGCGTGTCCACGCCGTTATGGGTAATCTTCCAGATCTGCGTACCGTCGTCTGCAGAAGCGATTGGAGTCACTTCCATACCAGGCGCCAGCTCAATACCGTCGAGAATCTCGTCCGGCGGGTATGTATAAGGGTGCAGGATCATGTTCTGCAAACCAGCCTGGGCGTTCGGTGTCTCCACACCCAGGAAGCCGCTCATACGCCCGTATTCCAGTTCAAATGCTTCGCCCATCTCGTCCTGGATCATCTTCGGGCGAAGCGATATTGTTAGCGTATCGCCCAATAGCGTATTAAAGGTCAGAGATGTGTCATAGATCTGCACCAGCCCGGCTTGTAGGCCGTTGCTCTGGAATGCAGTTCCATAGGCCGGGTTATATGCACCCTGCCCTACGATGATCGGGTTCTGTCCGCTCTCGAACACACCCGTGCTATCGGTCTGATGCGCAAAGGCATTCTGCAATGCGCCAATGTCGAAGCTCTGCCCTGCTCCACTGTTCACGTTGATCTGCATAATGGTGCGTGTGTTGGGGCCATAGCCGGGCATCGTCGAAGGCACTCCGCCTGTGTTTCTTAAGTCCGGGTTGCCGGTGTAATAGTCGTAGCGCGGGTCACGCGCCGGGAAAGCTGCCGGTGCGTCGTTATACAGGATCAGTGTCTGGCCGGCGAACTGTGAGAAGTCTACGATCACGTCCGCCCTCTCGGCAGGTGCAAGCAGCAGCGAGTGCTGGTCAACGTTGCCTGCGTTGAACACTGTCGGGTCTGTCACCCAAGTGGTGACATGTGCCGGGATAACGACAGGCGAAGGCAGGAATCCGCCTTCGGTGCCGATCTGTATCCAGTCCGGGCCCTCAGTGCCAGCGATCGGAGTCGGGAAGACGCCAGCCGGGTCGTCCAGTGCGGCTGCCACCTCATCAGGGTTCAAGGCGACCTCGGTGCACGCAATTCCAGTAGATTCTGCTGCGGGAGCGGGATTGGCAGCGTCACATAAGACACCGTTCCCATCGACGGCCTGGTAGAACGACAGGTTGAAGAAGCGGTCATTGGCAACACTCAGGATGCGGAAACGGTAGGGCTTCGGGTCCACCGTGATCGTCGGGTAAACCGTGCCGTTGACCATAGGCGTGTCGTTGAAGGCTTCCATGCCCATCGAGAGGTAGGGTACGCCAGGCATCAGCGGGGGCTCGCACCACTGGACGTCAGGATTGCAGGCCGGGTCAAAGTAAGGGTTATCGACGGGACCATATTCAATATTCGTTGTGGGCGGCCAGAACCACGGCCCGTAGGCCCAGCGGCCGAACTGATTGACTCCGGAGGCATCGCCCGGATTCTGCGCCGGCGAGTAGACATGCGGCACCCACAAGTTGCCGAGTCCGCCCCATCTGGCTATATCCCAGGTCTCGTCCTGCACAGCAAGTTGTTCCATGCTTGGCACAAAAGTCTTATCCTGGATGATCAGCGGGATCTCATCCGCTGGGATGATGCCACTATCGAGCAGTGCCTGCTCAGTTGAGTCCCTCAGCAAATAACCGGCAGCCTCGCCCGCGTAAACATTCAGGCGCGTGATGCCCCAGGCATGGTCGTGGTAGAACATCAGCCGGGCGCTCTGCTGGTTGGTGTAGTAGAAGGTCATTACGCCATCATTTGGATTGCCGCTGTCACCCATATCCGGTACTGGCACAACGCTGACGCCCTGTGGGTATGGGGTATTTTCGCTTGCCGGCGTGATCCATTGGTGCGGCGTACCGTCACTGATCCACGGCGAGATGCCTCCGTGCAGGTGTAGCGTGGCGCGGTTCTCGGCGTAGCAGTGGCCGCTCGCTACCATCATCGACTTCATCGGATCGCTGCACATCGGATTCAGCGGGTCAACTAAGTCCGGGGTCGCCATCATCCACTCATGACCATCGGCGGTCATGCCAGAGCCCATCACTGTGGAGTCAACCGGAATGAACAGGTCGCCGTCCTCCCCTATGGGCAGCAGGTTATAAAACTTGATGCGCACCGGTCGGTCCTTCTGTGCGACGATCGTTGCCCCCAGATATTGGGGCGGATCCACGCTAAAGTAGCCATTTCCAAGATCATAATGACTGCCTTGAATTACTGGTGTCTCCAATTGCACATAGCCCCTCAGCGTGGTCGGTGGCAGATCCGAGTGCATTTGTTCTGTATATTCGACCACTGCAATCTCATAGTAGTCCGCGCCGGGGTAAGTCGTGGTGTCGGGGACAGCGACCGAGATATACTGGC
Source organism: Nitrospirae bacterium RBG_13_39_12 (assembly GCA_001805125.1). Classification (GTDB taxonomy): domain Bacteria; phylum Nitrospirota; class Thermodesulfovibrionia; order Thermodesulfovibrionales; family SM23-35; genus RBG-13-39-12. The sequence continues at coordinate 12,106 of MHEF01000021.1, read as the reverse complement.
CGAGGTTGTTGGCGCCTGTCTGCCCGAGACCGGGCAAACCGTTAACGAATTTCTTCATCCCGCCTGTGATGCTATAGCCGATGCAGGTCTCGCCGGTCAGGCAGTCGGTGTCAGCAGTACAAGGTGTCGTTGTTGTGATTGAACACGCGCCCAGGGTCACTATCGGCAGCGGGCTGTTGGCGTAGTTGGGGTGGCTGAAATAATGAGGTGCATCGCCAGGCATCGCCATCTGCGCAATACCGAGATCCGTTAAGGTCAGCCCCTTTGCTTTTGCACGATCCGCTGCGGCTTTCCTATCAGCAGGCGTTATTTTCCCGTGGTATTTCAGTACCTTGTCTAACTTGCCATCAGCTGCTTGCAAGATGCCATGTTCAATTCCCCAAGAAAGGGCAACCATTGCGAATAGCAGGGTCATAATGATTAATAATTTTCGCTTTTCCATAATTTAATAAACCTCCTGTTTTAAAACTTCCTTCTAATTCTGCATCTTCAAGTGTTGTTAAATACTTCATATCATTCAATAGTTCATTCATACTTTTTTCCTGTCACCTCCTTTCACCAAAAAAGCCGGTGTTTGAATTTCCATCTCACCGGCTTTCTCGAAGCTCAAAAATATTTCTGCTTATTCCTTATTAATTATAGGCGCCAAATATTCTACTTTCTCCCTTCATATTTCGTTCATCTCCCCGCACCGTGTACATTTGATCAGAGCAGCAATTCTACCTTTTCCGTTTGTCTTTGCAAGTAGTTTGTTGCATTTGCTGCAACGGAATTCCAGCTTTTCGGCAACCATGTCCTGTTTATACGCAAATGACCCCTGTGCAGGATATTCCTGTTCGAAACAGTATAGTTTTTCCTCACTCCTTACAGATCCTTCCGATCGTTTTCCTTGAAATTTCTGTAATGTAAAACTGCATGAGGTTTCTTTCCCATGAATACTTTCCATCCAGATTTTTCCACCTTGCAATTCAATGAGCTGTTTTACAATATACAGCCCGAGCCCTGAACCGTTACCATTTTTGCGAACCTGATAAAAGGGGTTGAAAATATAAGGTATTGAAATGCGGGGTATACCGTTGCCGGTATCTATTATCTGAATGAGCACATCATCATCCCTATCAATGACGAGAACAGTTATAGTCCCTCCGGAAGGTGTATTCTTTAGTGCATTGTCAAGGAGATTCCGGATAACTCGGGTTACCATCGTCACATCAGCACAGACATCATGTACAGGGTATGAATATTCCAGAAGAACCTTAATTCCTTTTTGTTCAGCCTCAATGTTTATGGTATCGATAATTTTTGACACTAATTCAACTACATCGAACGTAATGAAATCCGGGGTAAGATGTTTTGATTCCGTTCCGAGAATATCGAGAAACTGTTTGAGCAGAGACTCTATTTCCTCATGATTGCAGTAAATGGTTTCAAGATACTCTTTCTGCTTTTCCGTCAGTGATCCTGCCTTGTTTGAAAGAAGTCTTGAAAGAAAACCTCTTGAAGTAGTGATAGGATTCTTCATGTCGTGGAGAAACATATAAAAAACAAAGTCCTGTTCCCTGTCTTCACCATCATGTTTGCTTTTTACGCTTTGTTTCAATGTATGCATACAGGAATTAAGCGAACCAGCTGTATTCATTTTCTAATCATCCTCCATTACAATTTATTCATTCTTTTTCCAGATCAATGCACTGTCGTCGCCAAACTGTCGTCAGAGACGTGATTGAAATATTTCCCGCCGTTCATAATGACCCTTATGGCGCTGACAAGTTCATCAGACATTTTATCTTTCCTGACATATCCGTCGGCTCTGTCTGCGAAAGCACTCCTTTCGTAGATATCTCCGAAATAGCTGCTCAGCATCAGGACAGGGAAAAAAGGCCTTCTTGTTTTTACTTCTCTTAAAATGTCAAACCCGCTTCTCCCCGATATCACGGTGTCAAGGATCATGATGTCAAAATCTCCGTTATCAATGACATCGGATATATCCCTCGCTTCTCTGACTTCTCCTGCCACGATCATGTCGGATGTTTCTGCAATAATCCTCTTTGTTATTTCGCGAAAAAGAGCGTAATCATCGGCAACGAGGATCTTTGTCATCTTAACTGTTTCCTTCCCATTTACTCTCGACATTCCTCCCTCCTCTCTCAATGAGATACCTTATTTATTCCCTGTAAAATCCCGTGCTCTGCTAACCATTCATGAAAGAACTCGTCTGTTCCCATGAGAAACGGACATTTCTTATAATTCCTGCTCTTGCAATATTCTCCAAGCTGAAAGGCATTCGGGAAATAGATTTCATTACCCGCCTTACAGGAAAAAAGCAGCCATTTAATAAGATGAGGGCATTTCATGCTGGCACTTGTTTTTTGCATGCTCTATTTTTATCAAAAGCAGACAGCATAAGGTATCCGAAGAGTTCCTATTCCTCTGTAGGAAATTGTCTTTTTCTTCTGTCAGTATTGTTTGTACAGGGAGCAGACTTTTTTGCCTTCTTGATCAAGGAGGTCTACGACTCATAGAGGGGTGGGAAGGTTGTTTTTGAAGAGATTATAATCAAGGATAAAAGACAAGATGCTGTCCGCACTCGGGCGGATTCCCGCATCAAGCGGGTCGCCGGGGAGACGCCGGGGCGAAAAATAAATTTAGTGTTACAGACTAATGAGCACTGTGATTATCATACGACGAGGTTATGTTTATTCACATAATTGGTAAGATCGGCGTTCGTCTTCAGTTCCATCTTTTCGAGAATACGGGTCCGGTATGTGCTGACCGTCTTGACACTCAAAAATAACTTCTCTGCTATCTCTTTCCGCGTCTTTCCGGAAGCGATCATGAGCATCACCTGGTATTCGCGGTCGGAAAGGTTCTCATGAGGCAACTGCTCGACATCACGGTCCATTGATACGAGTAATTCATCCGAGAAGGATTCACTGACGTACTTTCCTCCTTTTATTATCTTCTGTATCGCCTTTATCAGTTCTTCCGGTATGCTGTCTTTCGTCAGATAACCCGATGCCCCTGATTTCATGGCGCGAAGCGCAAACTGCTCCTCCGGATACATGCTTAAAATAAGGACGGGAAGTTTCTGTCTCTCTGACTTTATCTCTTTCAATGTCTCGAGCCCGTCTTTGCCGGGCATTGCGATATCGAGAAGAACGAGATCATAGTCGTCTTTCCGTATTCTTTCTATAACCTCAGCACTGTTGACCGCTTCATGCGCAACAACCTTTTCAAAAAATTCCGAAATAATATGTTTAACTCCTTTTCTGACAACAGAATGGTCATCAGCTATGAGTATCTTTATCAAGCCTTGCCTCCTTTGATGCTATTGGTATTTTTACCGTCACCGTAGTTCCCTTGTTCA